>CAMAWU010000001.1 GCA_945862025.1 Ferrithrix thermotolerans DSM 19514
TCGTATACCCCATCAATTCGCTTAATAACTTTCAATACTGACTGCAAGTGGCCTGGGTCTGCAAACTCAAACTCAAACCGCATCTTGGCAACACGATCAGAACCTGTATGAGTCGTACACGCAACAATATTCACATGCTCCTCTGATAATGCATTGGCCACATCGCGAAGTAGACGAGAACGATCTAAAGCGACAACTTCGACAGCGGCAACAAAAATCGCATCAGAACTATCTGTCGACCATTCAACCTCTACTAACCGTGCTGAGTCTTGATCAATTAACGAACCGGCATTGGCGCAATCTGCACGATGCACAGTTACGCCACGACCTTTGGTGACAAAACCCATTACTTCATCACCGGGCACAGGCGTGCAACACCTCGAAAGTCTGACCATTACATCTGGCATGCCTTCAACATGAACACCATTTCGCTGTGGAGTGGTAGCAGAAGACACCAGCGAATTTGCACCTACCGAAGACATCGACAATTGATCGGGTTGCACACCGTCACGCATGCGCCTTGACATTCGATCAACGACTGCGACCGCGTCAATGCGCTGATCACCAATCGCCGCAAAAAACGCATCTGTGTTTTCGAAATTAAGTAAAGCCACCTCATCATCAAGCACCTGTGATGAAAGAATCTTTTGCGCTGGCAAACCAACTTGGCGAAGTCGCTCGATTAGTTCATCTTTGCCGTCTTCGACTAGATCTTCAAGACGCTCACGAGAGATCCACTGTTTGATTTTGCTACGAGCCTTAGGCGAAACAACGAACGCCAGCCAATCTTGCGATGGTTCACTGGTCTCGCCAGGTGAGACGAGAATTTCGCAACTATCGCCAGATGCAAACTTGTAGTCAAGTGGAACTAGCCGACCATTGACACGAGCCCCCATGCAACTATGACCAACCTCAGTATGAACCGCATAAGCAAAGTCGACCGGTGTTGAAAACACTGGCAAGGTGATCACTCGACCTTTAGGTGTAAAAATAAAAAGTTCGTCTTGCTCAAGATCGGTTTTCAAAATTTCCAAAAACTGACTTGGATCAGAAACTTCCCCTTGCCAATCAATAATCCGATTTAGCCAATCAATCTCTCCTTGTGACACTGCATCTTTGTACGCCCAGTGTGATGCGACTCCCCACTCGGCACGTCGGTGCATTTCGCGAGTGCGGATTTGAACTTCAATTGGTTTTCCACCTGGACCAACAACCGTCGTGTGCAACGACTGGTATAAGTTAAATTTTGGCATCGCGATGTAATCTTTAAAGCGACCAACGATCGGCTTCCAGTGACCGTGAATTGCACCAAGCACCGCGTAACAATCTTTTTCAGACCCAACCACGATTCGAATCGCCATCAAGTCGTGAATGTCGTCAAAATCTTTTCCCTTCTGAACCATCTTCTCGTAGATACTCCACAAATGTTTGCCACGGGCAGTGAGGTCTGCATCAATTTTCACTTCGCTTAGCCACTGTTGTACTTGACCAATAGTTTTCGCCAAATAAACATTTCGTTCTGGCGCGCGCGTCGCAACGAGGTTGTCTAACTCGGCATAGCGCTTTGGATATAAGGCTGCGAATGCAAGATCTTCTAGTTGCTGCTTAATCTCTTGCATTCCTAATCGATGTGCCAACGGCGCATAAATATCAAGGGTTTCTTGAGCCACTCGTTGTTGTTTTTCGTATGGAACGGCGGCGATCGTTCGCATGTTGTGCAGACGATCGGCAAGTTTGATCATTAGAACTCGCAGATCTTTTGCCATCGCGACAAGCATCTTGCGCATCGTTGCGGCTTGCTGCGCTTCCTTTGAATCAAATTGAAGACGCTCAAGTTTGGTTACACCATCGACGATTACTGCAACCTCGGCACCAAAATTGCTTTCTACATCGGCAAGTGTTATTTCTGTATCTTCAACAGCGTCATGCAAAAGTGCAGCAACAATCGAAACTTCGTCCAAGCCGATGTCAGCAACGATTCGTGCAACCGCAATCGGATGGGTGATGTACAACTCTCCACTCGTGCGACTTTGATTTGCGTGCGCAGACCTGGCCATTTCGTAAGCCGCGTTAATCAGCGAGATAGATCCTTTTGGGTGACGCAACTTATAACTTGACAACAAAGGAGATAGATCCTCGGCAATAGTTCTACTCTGGCGCCGCCACGGCAACACCCTTGATGCGGTGCCCATATCTAAAGCGTAGTAGCGCTTTCTAACAAGATCATGAGACGGCTAAATAACTGTAACTAGCGTCGATTCTTGCGTGGTCTAGGCGGATGATTTAATGCGCTCGTTGCGCGTTGTGCTGCTTGCGCTGCAATCTCTTCGTTCGTAAGCGATGAAGACTGCGACTTTGAAGAGCTGCTTACAAGAATGCGCTCGCTCGCACCGTGCCCCATTAACTCGGACATCGCAGCACCAGTTGCAATTTGTCCCTTGAAGGGGCGATATTTAGGCTCGTTTTGTTTGAACACATCCAAAAGTGGTACCGCCACGAACACCGATGAATAAGTACCTGCCAACATGCCAACCAGCAACGCAACAGCAAAATCTTCAAGACTCTTGGCGCCAAGAACAAATGAACCGACGACAAGTAATGAAACAACGGGAAGAGCCGACGCCAAAGTTGTGTTAAGCGAGCGCGCCAAAACTTCATTGGTAGAAACGTTGGCGATATTCGCAAACGACTGGCGCGATGCCGCGAATTTCGTTGAGTTTTCTTGAACTCGATCGAACACTACGACAGTGTCGTACAGCGAAAAGCCTAGAATTGTTAAAAAGGCAACAACAGTGGCAGGCGTAACTTCAAATCCGAGAAGTGAATAGACACCAACGCTAATGATCACATCATGCGCCATCGCAATAATTGCGGTGAGTGCCATCTTCCACTCAAGACGCCAAGAAATATAAAGCGAAACGACTACAAAGAAAATCAACAATGCTCGCAGAGCTTTTTCTGTGATGCTTCGCCCCCAAGAAGAACTAACCGAGGCAACACTGACTTCTTCGACAGAAACCTTGGCCAACTCGGCGAACGATTTCTGGACAGCAAGGCGAACTTGCTCAGTTTGATCTCCAACTTGAACTCGCATCACCTGTAATTCGGTTCCGGTTAGAAACTGAATCTTGGCGTTCGTCGACTCTACATTGTTGACATCCAAAACTTGTCGTGCATCAGCATCAGTTAACGTTCCTGCTGGAACCTCCCATGCGACTCCACCACGAAAATCGATACCAAGATCAAGCCCTCGCAGCAATAGCGAACCAGCACCAGCAATAACTATGGCCAATGAAATTGTGAACCCGATCATTCGTCGCCCGATGAAATCAAATGTAGTTTCACCACGATAGAGACGACCAAAGCCACTAAAAATTTTCATCACAACACCTCTGGCTTTACGGTTTGAATGCCCAAAACTCGTTTTCCCTGAACACGCTTAGATCGTGCAAACAATAGAACTGCACTGCGAGTAAAGAAATAAGTGATGACAATGTCCGTGACAGCAGATATTCCAAGGAAGAAAGCAAACCCTCGCACTGAGCCAACAGTCAGAAACCAAAGTGTGGCCGCAGCCAAAAACGAAACCATGTCGGCGGCAACAATTGTTCGCCACGCTGATTCAAAACTTCGAATTGCCGAATTCTTGAGCGTCTTGCCGACACGAATTTCATCTTTGATTCGCTCAAAGAAAACAATATATGAGTCAACAGCAATGCCGATAGAAACGATGATGCCAGCAATGCCCGATAGCGATAGCGCTAAGCCGTTTGTCCGGGACAAAACTGAAATCAGACTCCACAAAAATGCGATTGAGATTGTCATACCCGCAACAATGAACAGCGCCATCAATCGGTAATACGCAACTAGCAAAATCAGCACCAGCAAGATGCCGATAAGCCCTGAAATAATTGCCGCACGAAGCGAGTCGGAGCCGAGCGTCGCCGAAACCGTTTGTGCCTGAGAGACACCAAAACGAACTGGAACTGCACCGAACTCAAGAATCTTTGCCAAGTCACGCGCTTCTTCTGGCGTAAATGATCCGCTGATCTGCACACTGCCACCGGTGAACTCGGGTTCGTTGACAGTTGGCGCCGAGATCACGGTGCCGTCAAGCACCATTGCCAACTGTCCAGTTGGACATACCTCTGTCTTATTGTAACATTCTGCAGCAAGTTTGTTCCACAGCACATCACCGTCAGGACCACTTTGCAAACTTACGACAACTGTCCACTCACCTGTTTGAACATCGGCTCGTGCATCATTTTTGAAAACTTTTCCAGATGCCCCAGCAGGCCCTACAACATATGCGATTTGGTTCTTGTCTAGCAATAAAACTGTTTGCGTTGGATCATTTGGGTCATCACCGAGTTCAACTTTTGGCGCAGCAGCGTCAGTTGGCGCCACCGTTGCTGAATCTAAAACCGGCACGGTTGTACTAGTCGCCGACGAAGTATTAATACGTCGCGAACTTCCAGGGCCACCAGCAACCGGAACCGTATCTGTTGTCGTATCAGGTGGAGTACTACCGGCAATTGTCGTTGAAGAGTTTTCGTTAAGCATTCCGGTTTGTAATACCGGACGCAACAAAAGTTCTCCAGTTCGACCAATTATGTCAAGTGCTTGCTGTTGATCTTTAACACCAGGCAAGTTGACGATTACTGTGTCGCCTTGCAGAATGATTTCTGGCTCGGCGACACCAATTGAGTCAACTCGAGCACGAATAATCTCAACGGCGACATCTAACCCTGTTGCGTCATACTTGCCTTCTGGTTGCAAGGTCACAGACGCTCCGCCTTGCAGGTCAAGACCAAGAGCAGGCTTGTTACCGGCAATCAAGTTAGCGGTGAACGCACTGGCGACGATCACAATTAATAAAACCAAAGAAATGATGTGACGGCGATTATTCATTGTTGGGCTTTATTTTGATTATTCATCGCTTGGTTTTATAAATCAACTAAAAAGTTATTCGACTGGCTTGTCTGGTGTTGGAGTCGAGACTTTGCGAGCAATTGAGCCCTTCGTGACTCGCACTTCAACCTTTTCGGCAATTTCGATCCACAAGAAATCATCCTCAGTTGCCGAGACGAAGCCGTAGATTCCCGAATTAAGGATTACCTCATCACCTTCAACAATGCTGGACTGTAAGTTGGCAGTTGCTATTTGTCGCTTGCGTTGTGGACGCAACAACAGAAAGTACATTGCTGCGAAAATCAAAACCAACGGCAACATACTCAGAATTGGGTTGCTCTTTGTGGTTGTGTGCGTGGCAGCAATTAATGAAAAAACATCAAAATTAATGGTCGAGGCGAGAGTTATAGACATAGCGAACGAGTCTAGTGGCTTATGGCTTGTCGTTAACATTGCCAGCCCATGTGGCCAAAAGCGTCTTACGAAACTCGGCAAAATTGCCTTGTGATATGGCTGTTCGCATTTGTGACATCAAGTTAAGTGTGAAAGCAACATTGTGCAGAGAAACAAGTCGTGCAGCGGTCGGCTCATTTACTTGAAATAGATGACGAATATATCCTCGTGAGTGTCGTTGGCACACCGAACACGAGCACGTCGAGTCAATTGGGTCTTGACTAGTTGTGAATTCAGCGCGTGTGATGTTTAGCTTTCCGGTCGAAGTTAATGCAGTACCGTGTCGACCAATTCTTGTTTGCATCACACAATCAAATTGATCGACTCCGAGATTGACCGCCTCAACTAACGAAGCTGGGTCACCTACACCCATCAAATATCGCGGTCGATTTTTTGGCAAATGCTCAATTGCGGCTTCAAGCGCAACGAGCATTTCTTCGCGAGTCTCACCCACCGACAAACCACCGATCCCGTAGCCATCGAAATTAAGTTCGGCCGTGATCTTCGCACTTTCGCGTCGCAACACTGGGTCAACCCCGCCTTGCACAATTCCAAACAGACTTTGATCTGCTCGCGTGTGACTATCGCGCGCTTGCTTGGCCCACTGCGATGTTCGCTTAAGTGCCAACCGAATAACTTCATCAGACGACGGCAATGGCGCACAGACATCCAACACCATTTGAATATCGGCACCCAGCAACTCTTGAGTTTTCACCGCTGATTGCGGTGTGAACCGATGCATCGATCCGTCATAAGTAGAGCGAAATGAAACGCCCTCGTCATCAACATCTGGGTTGAGCGAAAATACTTGAAACCCACCTGAGTCTGTGAGAGTTAAACCCTTCCATCCGGCGAATTGACCAAGCCCACCTAATTCGGCAACGACTTGTGCGCCTGGTCGCAACATCAAGTGATAGGTATTTCCTAAAACTATTTGCGCGCCAAGTTCTTCATAGTCTTGGGCACTCAAATGCCTGATTGCCCCGCGTGTACCGACAGGCATAAAACATGGAGTGTCGTAGTTGCCCCGATGCGTTGTGGCGATACCCGTGCGAGCATTACCAACGCGAGCAGTTTCTTTAAATTCAACGGCAAACATCTCGTCTTACGGTATCTAGTTGGCTAGTAGTTGGCTAGTAGCTAGCTATAGCGAGCGGTCTAGCAACATTGCATCACCGAATGACAACATTCGATAACGCTCTTGAATCGCGGTTGCGTAAAGAGACTTCCAGCGCGCGCCAACGAAAGCATCAACGAGCATCAACAAAGTCGTTCTTGGCATATGAAAATTCGTCAACAGCAGATCTACAACTTTAAAGTCATAACCAGACGAGATGAACATCTTCGTTCGACCAGACAAGACACCAGTTGTAGCAGCTGCTTCTAGGGCACGCGTTGCAGTTGTCCCGACGGCAATAACACGCTTGGCTTGACGACATTGATCGAGTACCTCTGCAGTTACGCAGTAAGACTCTGTATGCATCGGGTGATCGCGCGGGTCGCTTTGCGTCACGGGTGCAAAAGTGTCTAATCCGACAGTTAGATCAACAGTCAAAAGTTTGATGCCCTTGTTTCGAAGCGCCAAGAGAAGCGAGTCGGTGAAATGAAGTCCGGCTGTTGGCGCCGCTGCCGATGCAGGACGATTTGCATACACAGTTTGATAACGATCTGCTTCTAAAAGTTTTGTCGTTATATATGGCGGCAGAGGCATCTCACCAAATCGCTGTAACAATTCAGATGAACTCATCTTTGCTTCAATTAAAAGTTTGACCAAAAAAGTATCGCCAGATTCAGTGCGTTCACCGATTTGTACTAACGGTGTACCGTCAGCTGCAAATAGAATTTCGCCTCGTTTTAATCGTTTTGCTGGACGAACCATTGCTTCCCAAGTTTCTTGCGATGTGTCTCGCGGTTCAAGCAGTAAAACTTCGGCTGACCCTCCTGATTGCCGAACAAGTCGCAGCCGAGCAGGAATCACTTTTGTGTCGTTGACAACAACAACATCACCAGCAACACAAAAATCCGCGAAGTCTCTCATCTTGTTGTGAAGCGCACCAGCCGAACCTTGATCAACAAGTAGCCGCGCCGAATCTCGCGGTTCAATTGGCGTCTGAGCAATCAGTTCATCGGGCAACAAATAGTCAAAATCTTCGAGTCTCACAAAATAAAATTTTCAGAATAGTTCTGGGGCGTTTGTTGGCGGTGTTTCGCCAATGTGGCGCCAAGCCGCAGGCATCGCTACGCGACCACGTGGTGTGCGCGCGAGTAACCCTTGTTGAATTAAGAACGGTTCGTAAACATCTTCAATGGTTTCGGTTTGCTCGCTGACCGAAATAGCAAGAGTCGAAAGACCAACGGGGCCACCACCAAACTGTCGGCACAGAGCAGACAAAATCGCTCGGTCAACTTTGTCAAGACCCAAATCATCAACACCAAAAACTTCGAGTGCTTGACGCGCGCTGGCTTTCGTTACTTTTCCATCTCCACGAACTTCGGCATGGTCTCGCACCCGACGCAGCAAACGGTTAGCAATTCGCGGGGTTCCTCGCGAACGGCGAGCAATCTCTTGGGCACCAGCACCGTCGATCGGCACATTTAAAATTCGTGCTGTGCGTTGAACGATCAACTCAAGTTCATCAACTTCATAGAAATCAAGTCGAGCAACGAGACCGAACCGGTCGCGTAGTGGTCCTGTAATCATTCCGGTGCGAGTCGTGGCTCCGATCAAAGTAAACCTAGGCAACGTCAGACGAATCGACGACGCCGATGCACCTTTGCCGACGACAATATCTATTTGAAAATCTTCCATTGCTGGATACAGAATTTCTTCAACTTGACGCGATAGCCGATGAATCTCATCGATAAACAAAACATCGTTGACATCGAGCTTCGTCAGAATTGCGGCCAAATCTCCAGCGCGCTCAAGGGCAGGGCCAGAAGTGATGTGAATCTTGGCATTCATTTCGCTTGCCACGATTCCTGCCATGGTTGTCTTGCCTAAACCTGGTGGCCCGGCCAACAAAATATGATCGGCTGATTGTTCTCTTTTTCGCGCTGCTTCAAGCACGATGCCGAGATGCTCTTTCAGTTCGCGCTGACCAACGAAATCATCTAAAGCCTTGGGTCGTAACCCAGTGTCATCATGATCACTGGGGTCGTTCGTTAATGACGGATCAGTGAACTCTTCACGCACGACGGGCACCCAACATATTTAGAGCCTCGCGCAACATTGACTCGGAATCGTTATTTACGGAAATTTCTCGTAGAACATCGCGAATCTCTTCAGTTGAATAACCCAAACCAGAAAGTGCATCCCGCACATCGCCAACGCTTGATGGACCATTGATCGTGTTGCTCCCTTCCAAGATGTTTAGGTGCAGTCGATTTTTTAGTTCAATCAATAATCGCTCGGCGGTTTTTTTGCCGACACCCGAGACGAGTGTTAATGCAGCGATGTCAGAGCCTGCAACTATGTCAACTAAAGCACGAGGCGAATGCGTCGCCAAGATCATCATTGCCATCGTCGGCCCAACACCATGGGTTGCAATGAGAATTTCAAAACATCGACGCTCATCGCGGTCAAGAAATCCATAAAGGGTTTGTGCATCTTCTCGAACATGGTGATGGATATAAACGAAAGCAGTTGTTGTAGGTTCAAGTTCTCCAAGTGTTCGTGGTGTGACATGAACAAAATATCCGATGCCATTTGTCTCAATTAATACTGTCGAATCACTGGTGCGCTCAAGCACAGTGCCGCGCAATGATCCGATCATGCTGACTGTGCTTTCGCACTATTGATTTTTTGTTCGAGTGGGCTTGACGCAATGTGACACAGTGCAATCGCTGCGGCATCAGCAGCGTCGGCGGGTTTTGGAATTGTATTGAGTCCAAGTCGTTGCTTAACCATTTTTTGCACCTGCGCTTTGTCGGCCGCTCCCCATCCAGTGAGTGCAAGTTTGACTTGGTTTGGTGTGTACTGCGCAACTTGCAATCCACGTCGCGCAGCAGCACTTAGGGCCAACCCACTAACTTGACCAAC
This sequence comes from Ferrithrix thermotolerans DSM 19514, assembly GCA_945862025.1. Classification (GTDB taxonomy): domain Bacteria; phylum Actinomycetota; class Acidimicrobiia; order Acidimicrobiales; family Ilumatobacteraceae; genus BACL27. Next base: position 9,404 of record CAMAWU010000001.1, read on the forward strand.
ACTCATCGCTGTGCGGACATTCGATTGAAAAAAGATATGTTCAACTGCAACTACAGACGGCAGATACTCATCAAGAAGTTGATCGATTTCGACACTCAGTTCTGCGAGTCGTTGTGGCAGCGCTTGATCTGGACTCGTTCGCAAAACACCAAGCGCACGCATCGCTATTTCAGTTGCTCCTCGAACCTCTAAAACCGCATAACCGCAGCGAGTTAAACCAGGGTCTATTCCGAGAACGACTGAAGTCTTGGACTCACCTGTCAGATTTACGGTGTCAGCTGACTGGGCGAACATATGTTCAAGCCTAGTGGGTGCCTGCTTGGGCATCGGCGATCGCCTCAACTAGTTCAGCCACGGGGCGATACGACACCCCGACAACGGCTCTGTGCAAATAACTGACGATTCCGTTGGGGCTAATTACAAAAATACTGCGTCTTGGCAAATTCAAAAAACCAAGAACTCCATAAGCGGCCAGGACATCTTTTTTGGTGTCCGCCAACAACGGGAACTTAAAATTATGTTTGCTGGAGAATTTCTGATGGTGATCGACATCTTGTTGCGAAATCGCCAACACCTGCGCATTGAGTTCGGTGAATTGCGTGAGCTCGTTGTTGTACGAACAAAGTTGTTTGGTGCAAACTAGTGAGTCATCGGCAGGATAGAAAACGAGTACAACAGTTTTGCCACGATACTGCGACAACGAGATGTCATTGCCGTCTTGATTCGGCAGGGTGAAATCTGGTGCTTGACTTCCAACGACAATTTCCGACTTTGACATGCTTATCCGACTTCCTGCATTAATTTCTCAGAGATATCAAAGTTTGCATAAACATCTTGAACATCGTCATTGTCGTCAAGTTCATGCATAATTTTGAGAATCGCCTTGGCCTCATCTGGGTCTTTTACTTCAACTGTGTTAGCCGAAAGCATCGTAGTGGTCGCCGAGTTAACAACGATTTTTGCCGCTTCGAGAGATGATTTGAGATCCCAAACTTGACTCGGATCGCAAGTTACATGCCACATATCTTCGTCCGCGGTGATGTCTTCTAGCCCGTGATCAAGACCAACCAACATCAAATCATCTTCGCTGACAGTCTTGGCAACCAAGATCACACCTTTGCGTGAAAATTGCCAGCCGACCGCTCCTGGTGCGGCCATTGATCCACCCTGCTTCGAAAAAATAATTCGAACATCGGCAGCAGTGCGATTGCGATTATCCGTAAGAATGTCGATCAACATTGCTACTCCACCTGGAGCGTAAGCCTCGTAGGTAACTGACTCGTAAACTTTTCCATCGGTTTCGCCCATGCCGCGCTTAATCGCACGATCAATTGCATCGTTGGTCATTTGTGCAGATTTGGCTTTAGCTACAACTGTTCGTAGTGCAGCGTTTACAGAAACATCTCCGCCACCTTCGCGTGCGGCAACTTCTAAGAGTCGCGATAATTTAGCGAAAGTTTTGCCGCGCACTTTATCGATTGCGGCCTTTTTATGCTTAATCGTTGCCCATTTAGAGTGGCCAGACATTTGTTAAACCCCTTCCAAAAATAATTCATGAAGCCGAATATCGTTTGCTAATTCTGGATGAAATGAAGCCACCAAAACTTTGTCCTGCTGAGCCAGCACTACATCATCCCCACAATATGCCAAAGCCGTGACACTTGACCCAAGCGAGACTATTCGCGGAGCGCGGATAAACACACCATGAAAACTGCCGGTAAGCGCACCGATTTCAATTTCTGCCTCAAAACTATCAATTTGTCGCCCATAGGCATTTCGCTGCACATCTATGTCGATCGCATTAAAAGACAACTGATCATCGCGACCGTCGATAATCGTCTTGGCCAACAAAATCATTCCTGCGCAAGTTCCAAAGACAGGCATTCGGTTTTTGATGCGCGCATTAATCGGTTCAAATAGGTTTGCCGACTCAAGTAATTGCGACATCGTTGTTGATTCGCCGCCAGGCATCACAAGTGCATCTACGACTTCGAGATCTTGGGGTGTGCGAACTTGTCGCGAACTAACACCAATTTTATTTAAAACGGCTTCGTGACTGCTGAATGCTCCTTGCAGAGCTAAAACACCAACTGTTAATTCTGATTTACTTTTTTGCGATTGAGCGACCACCAGGAGGCCTCGCTTCGTTCACCAGCCACGCTCAGCAAAGCGTTGTTCGATGTTGTCCATTCCAATACCTGTCATCGGTGCACCCAAATTGCGACTAACTTTCGCAATAATTTCCGCGTCTCTGAAGTGTGTCGTCGCTTCAACAATCGCTCTGGCTCGCGGAGCTGGGTCATTACTTTTGAATATTCCTGAGCCAACAAAAACTGCTTCGGCGCCAAGTTGCATCGCGAGAGCCGCATCGCTTGGTGTGGCTATTCCGCCGGCACAAAACAAAGGCACCTGCAGCCAGCCAGTTTCAGCAATTTCTTGCACCAATGGCAACGGCGCTTGAAGTCGTTTCGCCCATTCAAACAACTCAGCCGAGTCGGCCTGTGTAATTTTACGAATATCACCAATGATTGACCGAAGGTGGCGCACGGCTTCAACGATATTGCCAGTGCCTGCTTCGCCTTTAGAACGAATCAACGCAGCGCCTTCACTTATCCGACGCAACGCCTCGCCTAGGTTTGTTGCGCCACAGACAACAGGTGTCTTGAATGCAAACTTGTCAATGTGATGTGATTCATCAGCCGGAGTAAGAACTTCGCTTTCATCAATAAAGTCAACACCGAGCGATTCAAGAACTTGCGCTTCAACAAAATGTCCGATGCGTGCTTTAGCCATTACCGGAATCGAGACAACTGCTTGAATTTTTTCAATCATCTCTGGGTCACTCATCCGAGCAACTCCACCATCGCGACGAATATCTGCCGGCACTCGTTCAAGAGCCATGACCGCGCAGGCACCAGAGTCTTCGGCAATCTTTGCTTGATCGGCGTTAACAACATCCATGATCACGCCGCCCTTTAGCATTTCTGCCAAGCCGCGCTTCACAACCATTGACCCAGTTTTATTTGATTCAGTTTTTGCCATGTTCAAACCTCTATCGTCGGGATAATTTCAGCGTACACAACGAACCAACAACTCTCTAGATCAGGGGTACTTGACTTTTTTCATATCCTCGCCTGGAGCAATGTTTGCAGCAGACTTGACACGAATCACTTCAACCCAAGTGCGACCAGGCGTTAACTTAATAATCTCACCCTTGACGTCTTTGTAAATAAATGGCATCTCTGGATCAGGTCGCTCCCAGGTGCCTTGAACTAATACGCCTGCGGTGTATATCCACACTTCTCCACTACCTACAGATTTTGCTACCGGGCTGGAGCCACTCTTCGAATAAACAACCGAAATAACAACAACATTTTGCGCATTAACTCGAACATCTTGCATGTCAACATGCGGTTTGTCATCTTGAGATCGGAGGAATGTCAATAAGTCTGGACTCCACTCCCACATCACATCAACACCATCCATCGAGATTTTTACTGCCGCTGCTGCGATTGAGGCAGTTGTTACGGCCTCATTCTCTGCACGATACTCAAATTGCGGCACCGGTGGCAGCGCATCAGCAGGAGCGAGGGTCCAAAGTTTTGTGGTTTCTGCAACAAGATTATGCGGCGCATTACGACTTGATTCGCGACGATACCCACCCTTTTCGTTAGCGACTGAATGACTTAGATCAACGAGCCATGACTTGCGAATTGCCGAAGTAACTTGTTGGTTTCCACCACTCCATGCGAACAATGGGTGATTCAGCGAGCCGAGAAGATCGATGTCTTGTTGACGACCACTGCGAATTGGACCAACTGGGTCACTGCCTTGCGAATGAAACACTGCGGCAAAACGAGTTAGTTGCTCGACATTTTCTTCGAAAACAATATCCGCTTGATTCAGCCCCCATTGTGGACGGGCTCGTGGATGATTATCGATCTTGACGACAAGTGCCGGACGATTAAGAATTGACTCATCTGCGGCGGGCGCACCAGTCAACGGGTTTCGAACAACTGGAATTGTTGTCGTGGTTGTCGTCTCAGGAATTGTCGTTTCAACTACTGGTTCTAAAGGCAAAGCTGCGGATGGCTCGGACTTGCCGCCACAACTCGCAACGATCAAGCCACACGCAATTAATCCAACAGTGGCAAGTTTGGTTTTCTTAATTTTGATCATTTTACATCTCCCTTAAAAGTGCAATTCGTTCCGATAGCGGTGGGTGGGTATTAAACAGTTTATGAAACCCACCAAGCCTGCCCCCGTCATTGACCCCAGATAAAGGTTGCTCAATCCACATATGGGCCGTTGCCATGCTCGCCGAGTGGGTCACGGTGCTGTCTGCCTGAAGTTTTTCAAGCGCAGAGATCAAACCTGGTGGGTATCTGGTTATCTGGCACGCCGACACATCTGCGAGCGTTTCGCGACGACGACTAATCGTTGCCTGCATCATTCGGGCAACTAACGGGGCAATAATCAAAAGAGCAAACCCAACGAACGCAAGCGGATTAGATGAATTTTGCCGATCATTTTGGCGGCTGACTCGTCCGCCGTTCCACCACATCATGCGGATCGCGATATCTGTCAACAATGCAATTGTGCCAACGAGAGTTACTGCAAGTGTTGCAACCAAAATGTCGTAGTTACGAATGTGTGAAAGTTCGTGAGCCAAAACACCTTCAAGTTCGACGCGATCAAGTTTCTCAAGTAAGCCCGAAGTCACAGCAACTGCCGCGTGCTTTGGATTTCTACCAGTCGCAAATGCGTTTGGAGCAGGATCATCAATCACATAAAGGCGTGGCTTTGGTAAACCACTGGCGATGCATAAACCTTCAACCAGATTGTGTAAACGCTTGTACTCAATTTCGTCGGCAGGTTTTGCACGACTCACGGTCAAGGCGATCGTGTCTGATTTCCAATATGAAACAATCGACATTGTTCCTGCAATTATTAGAGCAACTGTTACCGAAAATACTGGATTACCAAGCACCGCCCCAACAGCCACACCAACCACAACGAGTATCAACGCAAAACCGATTAACAAAAAGATGGAGCGCCGCTTGTTAGAGGCAATTAAGTCATACATCTGTGGCCTGAGTTTCTAGAACTGCACCTTAGGCACAATTTTTTCTGAATCAGTAGCCGCAAAAGAGTCAACCTCTGAGAATTTAAATATTGAAGCAAGCACAACGCTCGGAAAAGTCGCTATTGCATTGTTATACGCCAATACTGCATCATTATAAAATTGTCTGGCATAGGCAATACGACTCTCGGTGTTGCTCAGTTCTTCTTGTAAGTTCAAAAAACTCGCATTGGCTTTGAGGTCTGGGTAAGCCTCAGACAAGGCGAAAAATTGTCGCAACGCCCCAGATAATGCGCTATCCGCAGTTGCTTGACCCGTTGCTGTGCTTGGTGCGCTCATTGCCGAGTTGCGCGCTGTGATCACTTGTTGCAAAGTCTTTTGCTCAAAATCTGCGTATCCCTTAACAGTCTCTACAAGATTTGGGATTAGTTCAATTCGACGCTTCAACTGAACATCAATTTGTGCCCATGCATTTTTGACCTGATTACGACGCTGAACCAGCGAATTGTAGATAATCACAAATGCGACTAGCACAACGATCAAAACACAACCGATCACTATTCCCATAACAACCTCCATTTATCGCAGTTGACTTGTCGCCAAAGTCTACTTCGATATCTATCAATCAGGATTTTTTCGCAGTACACGATCCGAAAATAGGCGCACGATTCGACTTTTTGGGTGGTGATCTGGGTCATATTGCGCACGCTCTAGAACTGTGTGATACATGTCTATATAAATCTCTGCGAGTCGACGCATCGAGAGTTCGCCTGCTCGAATTAGACCACCATCACTTAATTTTCTTGCGAGTATTTTGTCGCTCAACACACGCGCTAATCCTTCGGCAAGTTCATTGATGTCACCAGGTTCAACTAGCCAAGAATTCACATCGTGTGTTCCAACATTGCGATATCCCTCTAGCGAACTGGCAACTACTGGAGCGCCAGAAGCCATCGCCTCCAAAACGACTATTCCAAATGATTCGCTATGCAGCGACGGTGCACAAAACACAGAGCACTGTGCAAGCCGATTAATTTTGTCTTCATCGGTGATTCTTCCTAACCACGAGATGCGAGTATCGTGCGCATATTTTGCTTTCAACAATGAGATTCCATCGCCATCTGATGCGATCCATAACTTTGTGTCATCTTCAAGTTTGGCAAACGCCGCCAAGAGTTCTGCGAGACCCTTTCTTGGCTCATATCGACCGCAAAAGAAAATAATCTTGCCTTCGTTGCGCTTGATATTTGGTCGCGCATACATTTCACTTTCAATCCCATTGAATAAAATTTCGTACTCTCCGCCTAGATATCGGTGTGCGAGTTCTCTTGCCTGTGCAGAGACTGCAACTCTGACATCAAGATGACTCGCCAGCCAATTCACGCCTTTGTTGATTCGCCCGTACCACGCGATGTCACCTGCCGCATGAAACGTGCCAACCATCGGTGCTAAACGCAACAACAATGCAGTCATCGGCGGACCAGGTGCGATCGGCTCGTGCAGATGCAAAATATCGAAATCCTCGTCATTAATCGCGCGAACAGTTCGCAACGCAGCCGACGGGTCTGGAGCAAGCGGGGCCGTCGAGCCGTTGGCGGCAGTCGGCAAACTATTGCCAAGTGGTGTCACAAAAGGTTCAGGAGGTGGACCATCACATGGGCCAAGCACTCTTGCTTCGTGACCCATTCGACGCAACTCTCGCGCCAAACCCAAAACTTGCGCTTGTACTCCGCCGGGAATCGTCAAACTATATGGACAGACCAAACCGATCCGTAACATTTTTTTACGGGTGTACCCGCTGCTTTTGACTTGATTTAAATCATCAGCGGAATTCACGACTTACACGGTACGACCTTTATCAACAGATACGACAGCGGCTACCAGACAGCATCGCTCGTACCTAGCAACTAACTTATGACAATGAGTAACAACACGAATAGAGATTCAGACACGAACATAGAAACAGACGCAGCCACCGCCGAATCATTTCGACCGGCAATCTCGCTAGTTGCAACCGCGAAAAAAAGAGCGGCAGTGCTCGACCTTGCCCAACAAGCAGAGGCACTTGGATTTGCCGGCATCGCCTGCCCGAGTCTTGGCGCAGCAATGGGCTTTTGTACTTCGCTCGCCCATGTTACAAAAAAAATTAAATTTTGGACTTCGATTCAGCCTATTTATTACAGTCACGCAATTGAAATGGCAAATACTGCCGCTCATATCTTTGAGATTTCAAATTCGCGATTCAGTCTCGGACTCGGTGTCAGTCATGGGCCTGTAATCAGCCGACTTGGCGCAACAACTGCCACGCCATTAGCAGATATTCGAAATTATGTGCAGACAATGCGAAACCAAGAAAGATTCTCTGGAGAACTTCCACCGATTTACCTCGCGGCACTGCGCGACAAAATGCTTGACCTAACTACTGAAATATCTCAAGGCGCAATTTGGGCAAACGCGGCATTGAGCAATATCTCTTCGCAACTTACTCGAGTTGCACCACCACGAAGGGCCGAAATGTTTTTTGCCAACATGGTGCCAACAGTAATCAGCAATAATCTTGGCGCTGCCCACGAGATTCACCGTAAGACTCTCGTTGGCTATGTGTCGTTACCTAATTATCGAAACTATTGGCGATCATGTGGCTACGACGAACAAATTGACGCGTTTGAAAAAATTCTTGATTCACCAAATAAAGAAACTCGGTCAGCAGAGATAATCGCGGCGATGGATACAAAGTGGTTGAGTGATTGCACTATTTCTGGTGACAGCGACACAGTGCGCGAAGCACTTTGGGCGTGGTCACAATCTGGAGTTCTGCCGATCGCTGTGATGTCATCAACTTCGGGTGGTCAGGCAAAGGCCGTCAGCGAACTATTTGATGCTTATAAATAATTAGTTGTAGCCGGGATCGCTTGGCCAGTTCGGCTGAAACAAGTGCCATTGCAGTGGGTCTTGGCGAATCAGAAATTCAAGTTCATTGGCAAGAGTTTGAGCAATTCGATTCATATCTTGTCGCAACGTGCCAAGTCGTTCGACGACAATTGATGGTCGCACAACAGTCGCGTGGCCATCAAGTCGTTTTGTGAAATAGGTTGCAAGTGGCACTAGCGCTGCGCCAGTTCTTAGAGCGAAAAATGCTGGCCCCGCAGGAATCGTTGTCTTCTCACCGAAGAACTCAACTTCGATGCCCGTTCTTGCAATATCGCGATCTGCTAGCAGCGCAACAATCTCATTTTTAGCAAGTGCATTTTGTACTGCGACTCCAGCCTGATCATCTAACGCAATAACCGTGACACCATAACTTTTTCGCAAATTTGTAAACATCTCAAACAACTCGTGTGACTCAAGCTTTTCAACTACTGCATTGAGTTGATGACCTTGTTGGATTAACCATCTACCTGACCATTCCCAACCGCCTAAGTGTGGCAAAGCCAATATCACTCCTTTGCCACGCGCTAATCCACTTTCAATATGTTCGAACCCAGAAATTTTTACACCAGCCTGAATTCTTTTTGAATTGAGCGTTGGCAGACGAAAAGTTTCAATGTAATAGCGGGCGTAACTCTGATATGACTTCTGCACGGCACGACGAAGCTCTCTGCCACGCAACTCGGGTTGCAGGCGTTGCAGGTGATGCGAAACAATTGGGCGTTGCTTGCGCATCAATATTGAAATTGCTGGTACTAATACTGATGCGAGCAACGAAATAACAAAAGATGGAATCAGCCTCGTCAGGATAGTTATCAGGCGATACCCGAAAATTATTGCTAAGTCTGAGCCTGTTTTACGAGACGCCGACTTCACTTCATCAAGCGACCGCGCGACAGGCGCAACCGCCTATCGGCACGCTGAGCGCGTCGAGATGCGCGGCGAGACTGTCGTAATGCAACGCGCTCTGCTGTTGCCGGAGCAATAGCTGCTTGTTTCCAAACTTTGATGAATCGTTGCACTGCAGTGATCGTGACCAAAACGAGCATCAACCACATTGCCCAGAACAGCAACGAGTCAAACAACAAGCCGGCACACAATAAAATAATTCGCTCGGCGCGCTCCATCAAACCGCCCTTTGCAGTTAACCCAAGAGATTCGGCCTTGGCTCGCTGATAAGAAATTAAAGACGACACCGCCATCACTGCAAATGGTAGAACTGCGGCGTGTGCTCCCCTTTGAGTACCTAGAAACCATGCAACGCCACCCAGCAATACGGCGTCAGTTACGCGATCAATTGTTGAATCAAAAAAAGCCCCACGCTGACTACTCTGATTTGATGCTTTAGCCAGCGCTCCGTCAAATAAGTCAGGCAGTGCCGCACAGATCACAAGCAATAGACCAACTTGTAATTCACCAATAGCAATAACAACTGCTGCAATACATGCAACTATTAATCCGAGAACTGTCAAGTGATCAGGCGTAAGTCTTGTGCGACGCAAGAGTTGCCCGACTGGGCGCACGATGCGTTCAACTTGCTGGCGAAATCTACCGTCGAACATTGATCAAGTCTAACTGTCGGGGTTTAACTCAACGAGACACTCAACAACTTGACCATCAATCGCGTCAATCAGTACAAGACCTCGTTGCAACGGAGGCTCTTGTTCGCTGTAACAAAAAACTCTCCATGTCGGACGACTACGAAGGCCGCGCCACACTTGTTGTGCCGACGCATGGCCAACCGCAAAATCAACCGCCCGAGTCGCATAAATTAGAGCCAGTTTTTCATCAATCGTCATTCGCCAAGATGACGACAACGAATACAGAGCAACCACGCTGAGCAAAATTGCTGCGCCGAGAAACCCGTCGCTAACAAGACCGTTTTCATTCGTATGTTGGGTAAACCACAACACGAAACAACCCAAAGAGATCGCCAGATACAAAATCGCCGGAATTCGTCGTCGGCTATTGTCTGGAAACATATATGGCCCGACAAATGCCGTGACATTTAAATCATCGGGAAGCGAATCTCGAATTTCGTTGGGTGATTCGGTCATATCTCTTTTGTTGTCTTCCATGCTGCTCGAATTCTAGACGCACTCACATCAAGCGCCTCTGGCAAAATTTTTGTATTTGCTGTTGTGACCATGAAGTTTGTATCTCCACCCCACCTTCCAACGACGTGCACATGTAAATGTTGGGAAATACTGCCACCTGCAGCTGCTCCAAGATTTAATCCGATATTTAATGCCTCCGGTGCATAAACAGACTTCATTGCTCTAACTGCATCGGTCACAGTTGACCAAAGTTCAGTGGTTTCATCTGCGTTCAACTTCTCAAGTTCTGCAACTTCTCGATAAGGAACTACGAGCAGATGACCCGATGTATAAGGGAAGGCATTCATAATCGTAAATACGGTTTTGCCACGATAAACGATGTAACTCTGTTCATCACTTATATCACTGTTTAAAATCTGTGTGAAAATTGATGCAGCCGAAGTGCTCTTTGAATCTTGACCGTGCATCACATAATTTGCCCGCCAGCCATTCCAAATTCTTTCTAACATTTAATACAAACCCAAGTTTTGCAACTCAACATAATTTCAAACTTTTGTTTCTTGGTTGACGTCGCGAGACAACTCGGCGACAAAATCATTTAACGACACATCGCGACGCACTTCGCCGCCTCGTGGGTTGACACCAACAGTTGCGTTAGCAAGATCATCGTCACCAACAACCAACACATAAGGTATGCGTTCTAGTTTTGATGCACGAATGCGTTTGCCTAACTGTTCATCAGCGACTAGTTGATCAACCCGGTAGCCCAATTTTGTCAGCGACTCGGTTACTTGCGTTGCATAATTCTCATGGGCTGACGCAACGGCCAATACCCGAACCTGAGTTGGCGCCAGCCAAGTCGGAAACGCCCCACCGTAGTGCTCGAGCAATACGCCAAAGAAGCGTTCAATCGAGCCGAACAACGCGCGATGCAACATGATCGGACGCTTACGTGCGTTATCGGTCGCAATATATTCAAGACCGAATCGCTCAGGCAAATTAAAATCACATTGAATTGTGCTGAGCTGCCACTTTCGACCAATCGCATCACGCACATCAATGTCAATCTTTGGTCCATAAAAAGCGGCGTCACCCGGCGAAACTGAATACTTCAACCCGTGTCGGTTTAAAGCTTCGGTCAACGCAGCAGTGGACTTTTCCCAAATTTCGTCGGAGCCAACTGATTTTTCTGGATTGCGTGTGCTGAGTTTGAAATCAAAATCGTTAAAACCGAATCTACGCAACACGCTCAAAACGAAATCTAAGAGCGAAGCGATCTCATCTGCCATCTGCTCTTCGGTACAAAAAATATGGCTGTCATCTTGGGTGAAGCCTCTAATCCGCAGTAAGCCGTGCAGAGTTCCGGCGCGCTCGTACCGATAGACAGTGCCGAGTTCAAATAGACGCAATGGCAACTCGCGATAACTTCGTTGACGATCACGATAAATCAAACAGTGCATCGGACAATTCATCGGCTTTGGATAATAAGTGCCGTTGTCCATCTCCATTGGTGGATACATGCCATCTTTGTAAAATTGCAAGTGTCCAGAAGTTTCAAACAAATGTGCATTAGCAAGATGCGGAGTAAATACAAACTTGTAGCCACCGTTCTGATGACGCTCGCGACTGTAATCTTCCATCAACTTTCGAACGATGCCGCCTTTTGGATGCCAAACCGCAAGTCCGCCACCGAGTTCTTGTGGAAAGGAGAGTAAATCCATTTCAACTGCTAACCGACGGTGATCACGCTTCTCGGCTTCTTCAAGACGATTCAAATGTTCGGCGAGTGCGGTCTTTGACTCCCATGCTGTGCCGTAGATCCGTTGCAACATCGGGCCCTTTTCATTGCCGCGCCAATATGCGCCAGCAACTTTCATTAACGCAAAATGTCCGAGACGACTCGTAGAAGGGACATGCGGCCCACGACAAAGATCTACAAAATTTTCCGAGTTGCGATACACACTTACCGCATCGGCACTACCTGCTTCACCAGCATCACTTGAATCTGCATCACCTTGAGTTACTCGTTCAATTATTTCGCATTTGTAAGGCTGGTCTGAAAATAACTTCAACGCTTCTTTGGCTGACATTTCAGACCGAACGAACGGCTGATCTGCGGTAACAATTTCTTGCATCCGTTGCTGAATCATGGATAAATCGTCATCACTAAATGTTTTGCCACCCATCAACTCAAAGTCATAATAAAAACCGTCTTCAATTGCTGGACCGATTGAGAACTTTGCGCCTTGAAATAATTGCACTACCGCTTGCGCCAAAACATGCGCAGTTGAGTGTCGCAACACATGTCGGCCAGCATCTGAATCAACAGTAATAATTGAAACTTTTGCACCGTCAGTGAGCGCGACACCCAAATCAGTTTCGACGCCGTCAACGATCGTGGCGATTGCTGCTTGACCGAGCCGCTTACCGATTGATGTCGCCAAATCTAAACCAGTTGCACCAACGGCTATTTCTCGAGTTGAGTCGTCTGGAAGACGCACAGTAATCGTGGCATTGGAATCAGGCATAAATATAAGTCTAGATTGCAACAGTTCTAGATGTGGGTTCGATTTGCGCTGCTTCTCTTAGGTGCGTAGTCGTATAGATATTCTTGCTTTGTTAGTGCTTGAATTTTTTTCATCACTTCGTCGGTCAATTCTCTCAACACTGCAGGGTCATCAATTCGCAACATGTACTCGCGAGTATCAATTGGCTGACCAATCTCAATTGTGCAACTCTTTCCGAATTTTGGCAGAACCGTGTCTGGCGCCATGATCTCACTCGTGCCAGTTATCCCAACCGGAAAAATTGGGCAACCAAATTTGAGGGCCAATCTTGCCGCTCCAGTGCGGCCTTTGTAAAGTTTGCCGTCCCGACTGCGGGTGCCCTCAGGAAATATTCCGAACAATTCGCCTCGCGCCAAAACAGCTTCAACTGCCACCATCGCCGAAGTTGCGCTGTCTCCCCCGCTTCGATCCAACGGGATCATCCCAATTTTTGTAAATAGCCAACGCGTTTTCCATGAGTCCATATATTCACTCTTTCCAACCACCGACATATTTCGTGGAGAATGTGTCAGCAAAAATACTGAGTCAAGAAAACTAATATGGTTTGCACATAAAATTGCTGGTCCCAATTCAGGAATCTGATCAAACCCAATCAGGGTAAATTTACAAAACCTATTGACAAAAAATCTGACGAACGGCCTGAACCGAGTCTGGAACTTCGTCGCTCCAGCAAATTTCAACGGATCAAAATTGATTTTTGAGTTTCGTTTGAATAACGACATCACACTAAAACTAACTTATTTAAGGTCGACTCCCAAAAGTTTTGCTGATGCCGTAATACTGTGCCCAGAGGCAACAGCAGCGTCAAGCACTGCGATCGCACTCGGAACATCTAAATCATCATCAAGAGCCGAACGAACCTCGGCGAGCCCTGCTGTCCCGTCACCGTTTTTTGCATTTGACCACGCATCAAGCCTGGCGAGTGCTGCTGGAATTGCTGAAGAATCCCATTGCCATTCTTTTCGATAATGATTAACTATCAGCGCTAAGCGAATTGCCCGAGGGTCATAAATTTTGCGCAAACGATCAACAAACTCGAGATTTCCCAAACTCTTAGACATCTTTGTTCCATCCATAAAAACCATTGCTACATGCATCCAATGTTTGACGAACTGCACACCTGTTGCAGCTTCAGATTGTGCCCTCTCACACTCGTGATGTGGAAAAATTAAATCACTGCCACCACCATGCAGATCAATTGTTGTGCCAAGTTCGCGCAATGCAAGTGCCGAACATTCAATGTGCCAGCCTGGTCGACCCGGGCCCCACATCGTGTCCCAACTTGGTTCGTCACTTGCTGAGGGCTGCCACAAAACAAAATCAAGGGGGTTGCGCTTATGTGGGTCTTCAATTTGTCCACCCCGTTCGGCAGCCAGACGCAACATTGTTTTGTTGTCGTAATTCGAGACACTTCCGAATGAATCAAACTTTGTTACATCAAAATAGACGCTGCCACCCGCTTGATAAGCAAAACCACGATCTAAAACCATTCCGATGAACCCACGAATATCTGGGATTGCCGAAGACGCGCGAGGTTTGCTGAAGATCTCAAGAGCGTTTAATGCTTTCATGTCTGCATCAAATCTCGCTTCTTCTCCTGCTGCGAGATCTAAATAGTGCACTCCAAGTTCGCGCGCCTTAGCAAACAGCGGGTCGTCTACGTCGGTTACGTTGCGCACACATTTGACGGTGTGCCCTTTATCAATTAGATGGCGCTGCAAAATATCGTAGCTAATAAATGTAAAGGCATGGCCAATGTGCGTCGCATCATATGGCGTGATGCCACATGTATACATCAAGACTTCTTTGCCAGGCGCGAAATCTATGACACATTGTTGCACAGTGTCATAAAGTTTCATTGTCACCCAGCATCACCACGATCAGGAATACCAGTGAGTCGAGGTGCAACGCGTGTTTTATAACGAACATTTAATTGCAACAACACGGCGGTGAAGGCTTCAATCGCTAACGCATTTGAGAGAGTGCCTGCATTAAGCGGTCTACAGCCAGGAATCTTTGCAACCATCTCGCAGATCACAGCCGTCGCAGTCGGGTCGTCAGAGCAAATTAAAACATCGCTATCAACTTCATGCGTCAAATTACCGAGTTCAGTGGCTGGCAAATGTTGAAATGCTGCAACCACACGGGACAACCGAATCTCGGCTTGAATGTGTGCTGCGATGCTTCCGCGCGGTGGCACAAGTGGTTGAAATTCTTTTCCAACACGAACCAGAGCATTAGCCATTGTCACAACTATTTTGCCGACTAATTCTTTTGTGTGGTCGTTAACTATCGCTGCCGCTGAATCCCACGGAGTTGCAATCACGATGAGTTCGCAATTCGCTGCAGTGTGATTGTCGCCACCATTTAGATTCAATTCAAAATTTGGCCACTTGCGCGCAAGATCAGCGCAGATCGACGAAGCACGCTGTGGATCTCGCGATCCGAGAACAACTTCGTAGCCAACTGAAGCCAATCGCAAACCTAGGGCGCTTCCCGCGGGGCCAGTTCCACCGAGAATACCGATCCGCATGACACGCAACGCTATCTAGATTGTTCGCTTGCTAGCGAACCATAAAAGCGCCGTGTGTTTTAAAGATTGATTGCACAGGCTCAATGAAACTGCTCGCCAATCAACTACCGTTTAACTGATGGGAATTCTCGATGGAAAAAATATTGTCATAACTGGGGTGCTAACTGATGCCTCATTGGCCTTCGGCGTCGCGCAACTCGCACAACATGAGGGGGCAAATGTCGTGTTGACTGGTGCCGGTCGTGGCTTGTCGATTACACAACGCACTGCTAGAAAGTTAGAAAAACCAGCACCAGTTGTTGAGTTTGACGTAACCGTAGATGAACATACGCAAAGCGCTCGTGACGAAGTCAAACAACACCTCGGAGTTGTTGATGGCGTGTTGCATTCAATTGGTTTTGCACCAGCTGCTTGTCTCGGCGACGATTTTATGGCGGCCAGTTGGGCTGATGTTGCAGTGGCGATGCAAATATCTGCATACTCGTTGAAGACACTTGCAGAGTCATTCACTCCGTTGATGACAAACGGGGGCTCAATCGTTGGTCTTGATTTTGACAACACTGTTGCTTGGCCTGCATATAACTGGATGGGTGTTGCGAAGTCGGCGCTTGAGAGCACTAACCGCTACTTGGCCAAGGCTCTCGGAGCGAAACAAATTCGTTGCAACCTGATTGCTGCTGGCCCAATTCGCACAATGGCGGCAAAGTCAATCCCGACTTTCGGATCGTTTGAAGACGTGTGGGGTGAGCGCGCACCACTTGGATGGAATGTCAACGACTCGAACTGTGTCGCTCGTAGTTGCGTGGCAATGCTTAGTGACTGGTTTCCTGCGACAACCGGGGAGATCGTGCATGTGGATGGTGGTTTTCACGCGATGGGTGCGTAATTGAAAAAAAATAATTTATTGAAACTTTTAATTGCCGCTACAACTTTATTTTCATTATTTTTCGCAAGTTCGCCTGCACTGGCGACAACATCGGCATCAATCACAGCGTCTACTGAACAGAATGCACAAGTTTCAGCGCAAGTTGAGGCAATCGGCGTCGATGCAGGATACGAATCGCAATGGGGACTACAAATAATCCACGCCAACGAAGTTTGGGGCGTCTCAACTGGCGCAAATGTAATTGTCGCCGTAATTGACTCAGGGTCTGGACCGAACAACGACCTTCTGCAAAATATTTTGCCTGGTCGCTCAATTATTCGCGGTCGAACTTTTGAAGGCGGAAATGACGTCGACTCAATTGGACACGGAACACATG
This sequence comes from Ferrithrix thermotolerans DSM 19514, assembly GCA_945862025.1. Lineage (GTDB taxonomy): Bacteria > Actinomycetota > Acidimicrobiia > Acidimicrobiales > Ilumatobacteraceae > BACL27. The sequence goes on from CAMAWU010000001.1 coordinate 25,834, forward strand.
TTGCTGGAATCATTGCGGCACAATCAAACAATGACATCGGCATCGCTGGTGTGGCTCCAAGTGCGAAGATTCTTCCGATTCGAGTACTCGACAGCAATGGCGACGGTTCAGAGAGCGATGTCGCGCTTGCGATTCGATTCGCCATTGAAAGTGGTGCACGGGTAATCAACCTTTCACTGGGCGGCATCGGTCAATCAGAAACATTGCAAAGCGCCATTCGATTGGCCGCTGAAAGAAATGTGTTGGTCGTAGCAGCCGCAGGAAACGCGGGCCCAACCGCTGCGACTACTTATCCAGCAGGAAATGATCAAACACTCGCAGTAACCGCAGTAGACCAAACGATGACTGCGCCATCATTTACACAACGCGGAAGTTACATCGATATTGCAGCACCAGGTATCGGAATTTGTTCGACTGTCAGAATCGGCGCTCGCATTGACTCGACGCGCAGTTGCATCAGTTTTACCGAGCCATATATAACAATGAATGGCACATCAATGGCAGCAGCATTTATCAGCGGCGTAGCAGCATTGATCATTGCTGCAAACCCTGCGCTGACTGCTGTTCAAGTTCGCGAAGTGATTCTGGCAACCGCCACCGATATCGGCGAACCAGGTCGAGATGAAGTTTTCGGCGCGGGTCTCGTAAATGTGTATGCAATTTTTAGAGCACTTGGATATCTGGCGAACGAAACTGCATATCCGACGTTCTCACCCTTGGCTCGAATTGGTGTCGAAATTGTTGCCAGTACTTTGCAATTACCGAAATCAGAAAGATTGCAATGGTATCGATGTAGTTCTCCTGGCGAAGCAACTCTGACAGTTCCTGTTGACTGTGTTGCTATTGCTCAGTCGCAAGAACTCAAATATACGCCAACACTAAATGACCTTGGTTCATTTTTGCGCCTAGGAGATTTAGTAACGCTTGGCGGAACACCACAAATTCGATTCTCATCTTCAACAATGCGCGTCGCCGGGGTTTGGACATCGTCCTCAGCAATTGCAACTGGCACAAATATCGCCGTGAAAGACTTGGTGAGAAGTGTTTCGCGCGGCAAACCGAGTGCGCGAATTGTTTCTGGATCTTGCGAGCTAAAAAAAGGTTCCATAATAATGTTCAAACAAGTTGGTAAATGCCAACTGCGGATAAGCGTCTCTTCAACCGCTAAATTTCCAAAATTAAGTAGCACGGTAATCGTTGATGTTGTTGAAGTGGCGAAGATTTAAAATGCCAAATCAACTAGCGAATGAAACAAGTCCGTACCTTCGACAACATAAAGACAATCCAGTTGACTGGTTTAGTTGGGGCGAACAAGCTTTCGATTTAGCGAAACAACGTAATGTTCCGGTTCTACTTTCAGTCGGATACTCGGCTTGCCATTGGTGCCATGTAATGGCTCACGAATGCTTCGAAGATCTAGAAACTGCCGCTTTGATGAACGAACTGTTCGTGAATATCAAAGTCGACAGAGAAGAACGTCCAGATATTGACGCACTTTATATGGATGCGGTTCAAGCAATGTCTGGTCGCGGAGGCTGGCCGATGACGGTGTTTATGACTCCAGATGGTCTGCCATTTTTTGGTGGAACATATTTTCCAAAGCCCTCATTTATTCAATTGATGAATGCAATTACCGAAGCGTGGCATAACCGCCGAGCAGATATTGACAACAATATTTCTTCTCTCGTCGAAGCACTTAGCCGCACCTCACAAATTGCACCTGATGAGACTTTGCCGAAGATCGAATTATTTCATCAAGCAGTTAGCGATCTAAGTAAATCCTTTGATCCAAATTGGGGTGGCTTTAACAGCGCCCCGAAGTTTCCGAGCACGATGAACCTTGATCTACTAATTAGAAGTTATTTGAATGATGAAAGTGCAGTTACGCGCAACATCGTTACAACAACTTTAGATGCAATGGCATCTGGAGGAATGTATGACCATCTAGGCGGAGGCTTTTCGCGATACAGCGTCGACGAGAAATGGCTTGTTCCGCATTTCGAAAAGATGCTGTACGACCAGGCTCTGCTTGTGAGGGTATACACACATGCTGCAGTCGCATTTAATGAGCCTCGTTGGAAACAAGTAGTTGAAGAAACTATCCATTACATTTTGCGCGATTTACGTCATCAACAGGGCGGGTTTTTCAGTGCACAAGATGCCGACTCGCTAGATGAAAACGGACATTCACATGAGGGACATTTCTATATTTTTACGCCGACGCAAGTTCGCGAAATTCTGCCAGCAGAACTAGTTGACGACGCACTTGAATGGTATGAGATCACTGCCGAAGGAAACTTTGAAGGATCGAATATTCCGACCCGTCTCAATCATCGCGGCGAATTCACGCGATCCGAAAAAATCGATGAAATTCGTAATCTACTTTTAGCTGCTCGCTCAAAACGCATTTGGCCACTGCTGGATGACAAAGTTTTAACTGAATGGAACGCAATGATGACATCCTCGCTGATTGAGGCTGCAGTTGTTTTCGATCGTGACGATTGGCTTGTCGCCGCAAAACGAAACTGCGAGTTTCTGTTGCGTGAACTGCGTGACCAATCGGGTAAGTGGTTTCGCAGTTGGCAGGAAGCGGGTCAACCCAAGGCACGACATCGCGCCCTTGCAACTGATCTTGCGCATCTGGTTGATGCATTTACTCGGCTTGGTGAGGCAACGGGCGAAGCAGTCTGGATCAAGAACGCCTGCGATGTTGCCGACCAACTGCTGGCGAACTACTGGGACAACACCAACCTCGGATTGTTCACGATCGCCAACGATGCAGAGCAACTCGTGGTTCGCCAAAAAGATTTACTTGACAACGCAACGCCTTCTGCGAACTCAGTCGCTGCTAATTCGTTATTGCGACTAGCGGCATTAACTGGTTCGTCAAAATATGAATCTGCAGGCTTAGACATTTTGCGGTTATTCACAAAACTCGCCGCAAGTGCACCGAGCGCATTCGGCAATTTAGTAAATGCAATCCATCTACAGTGCATCGGCATCACAGAGATTGCTATCACTGGTACTCGCCCAGATCTTGTTGAATATGTGCAACGGCAATGGCTCCCAACTGCAGTAATTGCTTGGGGTGAAAAATATGAATCACCGCTATGGACAGACCGCCCACAAGGTTTTGCATTCGTATGCCAGAACTATGTGTGTGCCGCTCCGGCAAACACGATTGCCGAGTTCAACGCTGCGTTGCGTTCAAATCTAAGTTAACTCAGTTTCTACCACTCATTTAAATGAATGATCTGTGCTGGTTTGCGACGAAGTCGTTTTGCACTCGCGCCTCGGTCGCCTGCAGATTGATGGAGTGGCCAACCCATCGCCACTGCACCAATGAGTTGCAACTCTCTAGGAACTTTTAATAATTCGCGCAACTTTGATTCGCCAGAAAAAACGCCAAAGAATAATGCCCCCAAACCAACATCGTGCGCGGCTAATAACAGCGACATCGTGGCGAATGATGCATCAACTGTCCAATACGGAGTTGGCCATTTTGACTCATCAACACCTAAACCGGTTGAAGATTTATCAGATTCGCTGTAACGCTGGATGTACGCTTTTGAATCGGCGAACACTAATCCGATTATCGGTGCATCAACAAGGTGTTTCCATCTAAACGACGAGCGTTTTTCAAGCGGCAATGTCACATCCCAGAACTTTGCCGTTTCTGCTCCTTGTAAAACCAAAAAGTGCCAGCCCTGCGTTTTGCCAGCCGAGGGCGACCATGAGGCAAGTTCAACTACTCGCTCAAGTAATTCAGGCGCAACAGGATCAGTGCGAAATGATCGCACCATTTTGCGTGAGCGAACGCAGTCCGCAAACTGCATGTCAATCTCCGAAATGCTCTTAGTGTTTGCCGAGCTTCAAAAGATTTTCAGTCATCGTCCAGCCGTGCACAACTAACACACCGGCTTTCTTGACTGAAACTGTTTTGAACATCGCATTAATCTCTGCTGGTGCCTTACCAGGCTTAAGGGATTCATAATCCATGAAACCACTTTGGCCATTGCTCTTAATCACGAACGATTGCTCGTCATATGTTGATTCACATCCGAATCGACGGGCAAGACGACGACCCCATGCCCGCTCTTCTCCGACCGCTCGGTGATCTGGGCGCGGGATCATCTCTGTGAGAGATTTAAATGCTTCAAGAGCGTCTGAGTCAACAAAACGAGAGCCAACAACAACATCTTCGTCAGGGAATGCCATTAGTGCGCGGTGGTATGCCTCAGCCATCAAGCCTTTAAGAATTTGATCCCGTTTTGAAGTTTTCTTGACGCTCAGCATTCCTAATAAGACACAAGGTGTGCCACCGATTCGTTCAAGTGTCGAAAACATGAAACCATGCAATTTATTTTCGAGTCGAGCACTGGCAAACAGCACCCAATCTTCTTTTGCTTTAGAAATTGCTCCGATTCCAAACGAGCCACCCATGCTGGCGAGTTCATCAAGGTCTGTATCCATTAATGCAGAAGCATCTTTGGTCTTAACAACAAGCGACATAGCACTACTATTCTGCCAGCAAAAAACCTGATTTCCGATAGTGCGCGAAAATTAAATGCACAAAGCACATAAAAACAAACTACTTAGCCGATATAAACAGAGTCTCCATAAGAAGCACGCAGACGACCCATTGCGCGATCAATGTCTACATTGAACTCGGAGCCCAATCGCAATGCCTTGCCACCAGGGATATGTAATTGTACTGGAGTGTGGCCCGTGTGCTCTCGAAGCAGTTCTTGTAATTCGAAAATGTCTTCTTGCGAAAGCGAACTGCTTGATAGTTCAATGTGCAGGCTCATATCACTCGCCCGCAATGGTTCAACAATGGTCAGTTCTTGGGCGTTGATCGTGGCCAGCGAATCATCGCGTTTATCGAGCCGACCGCGTACTATCACGATTGTGTCCTCTGCTATTAGATGACCAAACTTCTCGTAAGTCTTTGGAAAGACGGTCACCTCAATTGACCCCTGTAAATCTTCAATTTTGACAATCGCCATCTGAGCACCTTTACGGGTGAACTTGCGATCTACTGAAGTAATTACACCGCCCAACTTCAAGAAGGCACCGTCAACTTTTTCTTCAAGATCAACAAGCGAACAATCAACACGTCTGCGAAGTTGACCCTCAACCCCGCGCAAAGGGTGATCAGAGACATACAAACCAAGCATCTCGCGCTCAATTTTCAATTGTTCTGATTTCTCATAATTAATTTGTGGAATCTCAATCCGTTCGGAGAAGCCAGACCCACCGTCATTATTGTCACCAAACAAACTCATCACACCTTGGTCGCGCTCACGGCGTCGCGAAAGTGTGTTTTCAATGATTGGCTCGAATACTGCCAGTAAACCTTTTCGTGGGTGACCAAGCGAATCAAACGCCCCTGCCTTAATCAAAGACTCAACTGTTCGTTTGTTAAGCGTTGAGATTGGGGCTCGATCGGCAAAGTCATAGAACGACGTGAACGGATCATTTTTGCGACGATACTCAACCAAGTTTGCAACGAGGGCTTCACCAACATTGCGAATCGCCGATAATCCGAAACTAATTATCCGCTGATCGCCGTCAATTACCGGCACGAAATCAACACCCGAAGTATTGATGTCTGGTGTTCGCACGATGATGTCGTTCGATCGGGCGTCGGCAAGAAATACCGCAGCACGGTCGTAGTTTGCTTTAACACTTGTCAATAGACACGCCGTATATTCAACTGGGTAGTGAGCCTTGAGATAAGCAGTTTGATACGCAAGAAAGCCGTAGCCATATGCGTGACTCTTTCCGAATGCATAGTCAGCGAAGTGCTCAATCGCATCAAAAAGTTTTTCGCCTAATTCTTCGCCGTATCCAGTCGCGACACAACCGCTCTCAAAAACTTCCCGCTGCTTGGCCATATCTTCACGGTTCTTTTTGCCACAGGCCTTGCGAAGGTCGTCTGCTTTTTCAAGGCTATATCCAGCAAACTTCTGGGCTACGCGCATCATGCTCTCTTGATAAATCATCAAGCCATAGGTATCTCCAAGCAGTTCGGCGGCATCTGGGTGAAACAATTCTGGCTGTTTGCGTCCATTTTTATAGTCGGCGAAATCATTGTGCATATTCGCAGCCATTGGTCCAGGTCGGTACAACGCAACAATTGCTGCAAGATCATCTAGCGTGCTCGGCACAAGACTTCGAACCAACGCTCGAATATTCGTTGACTCAAGTTGGAATACACCGATGGTGTCGCCACGTCGCAATAAATCAAAAGTCTTTTCATCTTCAAACGAAACATTGTCAATATCAAAATCAGGATCACGAAGTTCCTGAATCATTTTGTTCGCATCGGTGATCACATCCAAGTTTCGCAATCCCAAAATATCCATTTTTAAAAGACCGAGCTCTTCAACGGCATGCATTTCATATTGCGTAACAATCGGTGCAAGTTCGGCATCTTGACCTGACTCGGCTTTGCGCTGTATCGGCAGGTACTCCGTAAGTTTTTCTTTGGTGATCACAACAGCCGCAGCGTGAATGCCGACATTGCGCTTTAGCCCTTCTAGACCGCGAGCCACGTCGAGAACGCGCTTGACATCAAGATCAAGATCATAAAGAGCGCGCAACTCACTTGCGGCTTTATAGCCAGCAAGATGTTTTTCGTCTTCTTCAAAACAATATTTAAGTGGCGTGTCTCGACCCATCACAACTGGAGGCATCAATTTTGCAATCTTGTCGCCTAACCCATATGGAAGTCCGAGAACGCGTGCGGCATCTCGCACCGAGTTGCGCGCCTTAATCGTGCCGAATGTAATTATCTGCGCAACATGGTCTCGACCATATTTTGTTGATGCATACCGAATCATCTCATCGCGGTATCGCGAGTCAAAGTCCATGTCAATATCAGGCATGCTTCGACGACCAGGGTTCAAGAATCTCTCGAACAATAAGTCGTAGCGAATTGGGTCAAGATCAGTGATCTGTAACGAATATGCAACAGCACACCCAGCAGCCGACCCACGACCAGGTCCAACACGAATTTCTTGTTGCCTGGCGTAACGCACTAGATCCCAAACGATCAAGAAATATGAACTGAAACCCATCGTCTTGATCGTCAACAACTCATAGGCAACTCGCTCAACTACACCAGCAGAGAGTTTCTCGCCCCATCTCTTTTGAGCGCCGAGCCATGTCAAATGTTCGAGATAAGCATGGTCATCGGCGAACCCTTCAGGAATTGGAAAATCCGGCAACACCGGCACACCGAATTCGATCTCAACTTTTGCTCGCTCGGCGATCCAAAGTGTGTTGTCACACGCAGTTGGTTGTTCGCGAAATAGCCAACGCATTTCTTTGGCTGACTTCAAATAATGCTCTTGGCCCTCGAATTTCAAACGGTTTGGATCAGCGATTGTGCACCCGGTTTGCACACACAACAAAGCGTCGTGGGCATGGCTGTCTTCGCGGTGGGTGTAGTGACAATCATTGGTTGCCAGCAACGGAGCGCCGAGTTTTTTACTGATCTCTATTAGTTTTGGATTCGTTTCAATCTGTAACGGGATTCCGTGATCTTGAAGTTCAATAAAAAAATTATCCTTGCCAAAAATGTCTTGAAGTCTGGCTGCAGTCTTTAACGCTTCTTCTTCTTTGCCATTCTTAAGTGCTTGCAACACATGGCCGCCCAGACAACCCGAAGTCGCAATCAATCCTTCGTGATATTTCGTTAGCAGCTCCCAATCCATACGCGGTTGGTAGTAGTAGCCCTCTAGGAATGCAAGACTCGCCAACTGGATCAAGTTTTTATAGCCAGTGTTATTTTCTGCGAGCAAAGTCAGGTGGTAGTAAAGCTTCTTTCCTGCTTCTGTATCGCCACCACTGTCATCGATCTTTCCGCGCCGTGTCGGGCGTTCGGTTCGAGTTTCATACGCCATGTAAGCCTCGGTGCCAATAATTGGTTTGATCCCGCGCTTCGTGCACTCTTTATAAAAGTCAATGACGCCATACATATTTCCGTGATCGGTAATGCCAAGTGCGATTTGTGAGTCGTTGACCGCGCAGTCGACGAGTTCATCGAGCCGCGACGCGCCGTCAAGCATCGAAAATTCTGTATGAACATGGAGGTGAGTGAAGGAATCACCCATTACAAATATGTTCCGGGGCGATCTCCTGGCTGTGCAGTTGGAGACACTCCCGACTGAATCTGCCTCTGTTCGGACTGCTGACGCATCGAGAGTTGTTGCGCGAACATCGTTGCTTGAATTCCGTGAAATAAACCTTCAAGCCAACCAACGAGCTGTGCTTTAGCAATTCGCAATTCTGCGTCAGACGGAATTTCACCATCTTTAAATGGCAACGCAAGTGTGCGCAGTTCTTGTTGCAAGTCGGGTGAAAGCGCGGTAGTCAGTTCGGCGATTGAGCGTTCATAAATTTCTGCAAGTCTTTCGCGCGAAGGATTATCAAGTGTCATTGATCGCACCTCGTCAAGAAGTTGCTTAATCATCGAACCAATGCGCATGACTTTTGCTGGTGCCGTAACCGTCTCTTGTTCGACAACTCCACTTTCAATAGCCTTGTCGTCAATAATCTCGCCGTGTTCAAGTTCAGTCATGATGGGGTGCCTAACTTATCAGTTTCTAGCAATAGCGAGCAACGGTACATCAAGTTCGTCATCGGTTAAAGCACCATGTCGACACTGCAACAAATATGGACCAGAGTCAGCCGGATCGTCAAAACTAATTGGCTCTTTTGGCACAAGCGCGACATCTCCGAGTCGTTTACGAGTTGCGGCACCGAGTCTTGGACCAAGCCATTGTTCGTCAATAATTTGATTTTTGCTGACCACCCATGCAACATCGCTGTGATGATGTTGCGCACGAGCCAATAATTCAACTTCTGTTCCTTTACGGGCGTGCAGCCAACGAAACCGACCTTCTCCAGATTGATGTGAAGTCATTGCCAGGACCTCGGCGTTTGGTGGCAATGTATTTGTACCCACCATTACTTGGCCATGATCTGCAGTAACTATTAGCACCGAGTCATCGACTAATACTTCTCGGATATTAGCCACGAGTGCATCAGTACTTCGCAGTTCGGCTTCGTAGAACGAACCAAAGCCACGCTCATGAGCAATTTTGTCGACCCCGTCGTAGTACGCGTAAATAAACTTTTCACCAGCACGCAACAACTGGCCAATTTCGACGGCGATACTTGACGCAGCACGCCACCCCTTGGGTCGCACGCCTCGAAGATGGGCCTCGGTAAATGCAGAACCTTCGAGTTCGGCTTTGCTTAGCACTGGCACACTTGCACCCATAAACGGTGGACACGGCTGAATCAAATCAGGAGGATACATATTTCTCAGGTCACCCTTTTCGTCGCCCCACTTGAGCATTTGCATCACACGGCTTCCCATGTCGATTCGATATCCGACGAGTCCGTGCTCTGCGGGCGCTAGCCCAGTCGTGATTGAAGTCAATGCGCTAACGGTTGTCGTCGGCGCAATCGTTGTAATCGCCGCACCCTGCATCGCGCCAATGTTCGGACAATGTGCCAAATTCTTTTGCAATTGATGCCAGCCAAGACCATCGATTACTAGCAACACAACTTGCCGCGCACCTTGGATACAACTCGGCATCCAATTTGGAATCTCGTTTGTGCCCGATGGTCCAAGAAGCGCCGGAATTATTCCTGTTACGCAGCCACCGTTGTAGGCAGGCAGGCGTGGACCAAGTAGTTGTTTGCTGTTCATGCTTTTGTGATATCCGTCCTCGTGCCAAAGACATTACTTCAGAGGTATCTCAGTCACTGTGAGTCGCCCATTGTATTGCTGGCGTACGATATAGGCGTGCGAATTTCGACTCGAGGCGACTATGCATGTCGCGCGTTGCTTTCGTTGCGACTTCATCAAACGGACGAAGGCCCGACATCAGTTCGCGACATCGCGGCTCGCACCGCATTACCGCAACCGTATTTAGAGCAAATTTTACTTGCACTCAAGGGCGCTGGATTAGTTAAATCGAAGCGTGGAGTTGGCGGCGGCTACGAGTTGGCTCGTCACGCAAATGAAATTCACCTCTCAGAAATTATTTCTGCAGTTGATGGACCAATTTCTGTTGGTGACTTCGGCGAGCCACATACGGGCGGTTCATGTGACCATGATGGACAATGTGTGCTGTTGGCAGTCTGGCATCTAGCCAGCGATTACATGCGCGAACACCTTACGAAATACACTCTCGAAGATATCGCAGCAATTTCAAATGGTGAAGCCTCTTGGCCGGTCGCCAAAAAATAACTGAAATATTCAGCAGCTATAACTAGCTACATTTTTTTAGGATTGCCTTGAAGTCATCTGGGGTCTGCACGTCGAACTGCATCTGCGCGCCTGTCACAGGATGATCAAATTTCAAAGTCATCGCGTGCAACATTGGTCGGGGTGAAGAGAGCACACTGCGAGCACCGCCGTAAACAACATCACCAACCACACTGTGTCCGAGCGCCGCCAAATGAACGCGAATTTGATGCGTGCGACCAGTTTCTAATCCACATTCAAGAAGCGAGCAACTAACAGGGATTGAAAAAACTTGGCGCACTTCATAATTCGTACGAGCAGTTTTGCCACCGGCAACCACGGCCACTTTTGTTGGATCTCGTTGATCGCGGCCAAGAGGCGCATCAATCACACCACTGGGTGCACCCATCTCGCCCCACACAAGAGTTAAATATCTACGCACAACAACTCGGCGCGAGAGCGCATCAACTAAAGAGTCGTACGCCCGAGCAGTTCGAGCCATGACCATCAGTCCGGTTGTTCCTGCGTCAAGACGATGTACTACACCAGGTCGAAAAGCATCGCCGACTGAAGCGATTTCGGGATAGATCGCCAGTACTGCATTAACTAATGTGCCTGTGGGGTTGCCTGCACCTGGGTGAACAACTATTCCCGCCTGCTTGTTGATCACAATTACATCATCATCAACATAAACAACATCAACTTTAATATTTGGCTCGGCCGCAGGTAATTGTTTTGCTGGGAGCATTGACAGATCAATAACGATGCGTTGTCCTTCTGAAACTTTTATCTTGCCAGCCTTGACCACGACATCATCCAGAAGCACGGCACCAACATCAATGATTTGCGAGGCCATTGATCGTGGAATATCTGCAACCAAAGAGATCACCCGATCTACCCGCTGCCCCGCTAGTGATGCAACAATCGTTTCTTGAATTATCCGCCCTGTCGAATTATCGGTCATGATCGTGCTCTTGTCATGAACGCCCCCAAAATTAAAAATCCTGCACCAATTGTTACGGCCGAATCGGCAACATTAAAAACGGGAAACCACTGCAGATCAATAAAATCCACAACGGAGCCACCCATCCATCCGCCATCTCTAAACAGTCGATCCAATATGTTTCCAGTTGCACCACCGACAAGTAAACCTGTGCCAATAGTTGTGGCAAATATTTTCGCATCACGCAACGACATCAACAGACCGATGACGACAAAGATTGCCAAAACTCCGATTATCCGGCCGACTCCTTGTCCTTGCGAGAACGCCATTCCCGAATTAAATACAAGATTAAATTGCAGCGTCCAAAATAATTTGACGACCTTGCCGTCACTTAATGCGTTTAGCACCCACTGTTTTGTCAACTGATCAGCAACAACCACTGCCAAAATTAACCAATACGCGATTGCTTTTGATGCATTTTTAGTTGCAGTAACATCGGTCATTGCAACACTCGATTGATCAGCCAAACCTTAATAAGAACCAATTCCACCAGCGCGCTCTTGCACAAGTTCTGTAGTCCAAGGTAATGCCTTTAATCGCTCACGAGGAATCGGTAAACCAGATCTACTTGAATATCCGTAATCACCGGTTTCAATTCGCTTGAGCGCATCGTCGATTTCTTCAACCGTCTGTCGCGCCGAAGCCGAAAGTGTTAAATCGCGTTCGCGTTCTACAACCATGGTGTCGCCTTCGCCGCCTTCATCGTCAAACTGAACATCACCCATCTCTGAGTTTTCGACGATCGCATTTGCTTCACTTTCGAGACGATCGGCCTGACCAAGTAAGTTTCGTCGTTCGGTTCGCAACATTTCGCGCTGCGAAATAAGAAATTCAATGTTGAACTCTTTGGATGGTGTAATTCCATCTTGCATCACGCCCTTAATAATTGGTGGCTTGGGCGGCGCAACAGGCTTTCGATGTAACTCAATCTCTGCCAAACGCTCTGCTTCGCGTGCTGCCAACTTTGCGAGCTTCTCAGCCTCGCGGGCCTGTTTTGCAAGTTGCTTTTCTTTTTCTTTAGCGATGCGCAATGCCAACTTCTCAGCAAGTTGATCTGCTTTTAGTTTTGCTCGTTCTTTGGCTAGGCGGATTGTTTCTTTTTGCTTTTCTTTTAACGCTCGCGCTTTAGCAACCGCTGCGGCTCGCTTTTCGATTTCTCGCTGACGTTTTACAGCTTTAACTTGATCTAGACGAGCCTTGATTTCAAGTTTCTTCTTCATATCTAGTTTCTTCTTGAGATCAAGCTTCTTCTTCATGTCTAGTTTCTTCTTGAGATCAAGTTTCTTCTTCAACTCAAGTTTCTTCTTCATGTCTAGTTTCTTCTTTAGATCAAGTTTCTTCTTGAGATCAAGTTTCTTCTTCATGTCTAGTTTCTTCTTCAACTCAAGTTTCTTCTTGAGATCAAGTTTCTTCTTGAGATCAAGTTTCTTCTTCGTATCTAGTTTCTTCTTGAGTTCAAGCTTCTTCTTTAAAGCCGTCTTCGCCTTGGCTCCGGTCTGTTTCTTCGCAGGCTTCTTTTTCGGCGAAGATTTCTTTTTGTTCATCTTTTTTGAGCCAGATTTCTTGCTCTTTTTTGATGACGCCTTACTCTTGGAACCCACGATATTCACCTCTCAAGCAAATCCAGTTGAGGATTTTGCCTATTTGACTAGGTTACGGTAGCGGATTTGAAGGCGTAAACGAGTCAATTTCTTCTGAAACCGAGACGAACATGTCATCTAGAGGTCTGGACACTTGTTGTACAAGTTCTTACGAACTCCAAGTCAACACCGGCGCAACAAGTTTTTTCTTGGCTAATTTTTTTGACTTTTTAGCCGTTTGCATTTTTTTGGAAGCCAAAATAACTGCCTCGCGCTCGTTCTGTTATTCAACAAGGCTATATCGGCTAGAGGTTAGTGCGTCAACTCAACGAATATCGGGACACCATCCAAATCAAAATTTGAAGCTTGCGACTCAACGAATGTAACTTCAAGGGCAAGAGTCTCGGTCTTGATTGTCTCAATGTGATTGGAAATTTGAGACCTGATTGCTTCAGGCAATCCAAGTTGTAACTTAATTCGATCTGAAACATCTAAACCTGACTCGCGTCGCTGTTGCTGTATCAGTCTGATCAAATCGCGCGATACTCCTTCGGCCTCAAGATCTGGAGTTAAGTCAATATCCAAAACGACTACACCTTCAGAATTGCTGAGTTTTGCACTTGCACCAGCACTCTTTGGTACGAGTTTCAATTGATATTCGCCTTCAAATAGGTCAATTGCTCCAGCAGTAACAATATTTCCGTTCCGCTTCCAGTCACCTTTTTTTACGGCAACTATTACTTTTTGGGTATCTGCCCCAAGTCTCGGACCAGCAACACTTGGCACAACTTGTAATTCGAATGCAGCGACTGACGAAACATCGTCGGTGAATTGAACTTTGCGAACATTTACTTCATCGGCGATCACATCAACAAAGTCTTTTAGTGCAGACGAGTCAGCGGTTGCAACCGTCAAACTCGCAAGCGGCAGTCTGGCTCGGCGACCATGAACCTTGCGCAATGAAAGCGTGGTTGAACATACATCGCGTACTCGATCCATCGATGCGACCAAAGCGTCGTCTTGACGCAAACCCTCTGTAGTTGGCCAAGCCTGAAGATGCACACTTCGCTCACCAGTTAGCCCACGAAAAATTTGCTCGGAGATCAGCGGCAAAACAGGGGCGGAAATACGAGTTAAGAAGTGCAACACAGTATGTAACGTATTGATTGCGGCGCTGTCTCCAGACCAAAAACGGTCTCGGCTACGACGAATATACCAATTTGTAAGAACATCTAGAAACACGCGAATCTCGGCGCATGACGCGAATAAATCATTTTTGTCGAAGCTTTTCGTCGTTTCAGTTATTAAATCGCGCAGTTTTGCAATTATGTATCGATCTAAAACATTTTCGCTGCTCGTGTCAACCTTGCCGATTAACGATTCAGCATTTGCGTAAAGAGTCAAAAAATACCAACTATTCCAAAGTGGCAACATCACTTGACGCACAGTGTCACGCATGCCATCTTCGGTGACTGCAAAATCTGCTCCGCGCAAAATGGATGAAGAAAGCAAATACCAGCGCATCGCATCTGCGCCGTGGCTGTCAAACACTTTCATCGGGTCTGGATAATTGCGCAAACTTTTTGACATCTTTGCGCCGTCTTCACCCAAAACGATGCCGTGACTTACACAATTCAAAAATGCAGGTCGATCAAATAATGCAGTGGCTAAGACATGTAACGTATAAAACCATCCACGCGTCTGTCCGATGTACTCAACAATGAAATCGCCCGGATAGTGATTTTCAAACCACTCTTGGTTCTCAAATGGATAATGCACTTGCGCGAACGGCATTGATCCACTTTCAAACCAGCAATCTAAAACTTCTGGGACACGACGCATCATCGACTTGCCAGATGGATCATCTGGATTCGCACGGACAAGCTGATCAATCTCTGGGCGATGCAACTCTTGAATGTCTACTCCAAAGTCGCGTCGCAATTCTTCAAGACTGCCGTAAACATCAATACGCGGAAAGTCTGGGTCATCGCTTCGCCATACCGGAATTGGTGAACCCCAAAAACGATTACGACTAATCGTCCAGTCGCGCGCATTCTCAAGCCACTTTCCAAAACTGCCGTTTTTCAAATGATCGGGCACCCAAGTCACTTGTTCGTTTAGTTCGACCATCCGGTCTTTTATTGCAGTCACTTTTACAAACCACGAACCAACCGCTTTATAAATTAATGGCTTACCAGTACGCCAACAGTGCGGGTATGCGTGGTCGTAAGTTTCATGGCGTACTACGACGCCACGGTCTTTCAACATCCGAATGATCGCAGGATTGGCATCAAACACAAGTTGACCTTCAAAGTCATTGACTTCAGCGGTAAAACATCCACGCGAATCAACTGGAACAACTAGCTCAATATTTTCGTCTTGGCAAACGCGTTGGTCGTCTTCACCGAAACCTGGCGCAAGATGCACTACCCCGGTCCCGTCTTCAGTAGTTACGAAATCACCTGCAATAATGCGAAAAGAATTTGCATGATCCGAAAAATAATTAAACAACGGTTTGTAGGTACGCCCAACTAACTCAGAACCTTTAAGAGTTGACGAAATTTTAGGATCAGGGAACTCGCGCTCATAGGCACTTAACCGATCGGCAGCGATAATTAATTTGCGACCGCCATCTTGGATCACCACATAGTCAACATCAGGAGAAACAGCAAGCGCTAAATTTGACGGCAATGTCCAAGGAGTTGTTGTCCAAGCAAGAATGAACTCGCCAGTTAAAAGTTCAAACGCAACCGTGAGTGCGGGATCTTGCACTTGTCGATACGCGTCATCCATTCGAGTTTCAGTGTTTGAAAGTGGTGTTTCAAGCGCCCATGAATATGGCAAAACTCGAAAACCTTCGTAAATCAATCCCTTGTCCCATAATTTCTTGAACGCCCACATCACACTCTCCATATAAGGAGTGTCGAGAGTTTTGTAATCGTTCTCGAAATCAACCCATCGAGCTTGCCGAGTTACATATCGCTCCCAGTCGCTGGTGTACTGCAGAACCGAACTTCGGCAATATTCATTGAACTTATCAATGCCATAATCAGTGATGGCTTGACGCCCCGAGATCTTGAGTTGTCGTTCTGCCTCTGCCTCAGCAGGAAGCCCGTGACAATCCCAGCCGAAGCGTCGATCAACGCGTTGCCCGCGCATCGTGCGATAGCGCGGTACGGCATCTTTAACAAAACCTGTCAGTAAGTGTCCATAATGTGGCAGGCCGTTTGCAAACGGTGGCCCGTCGTAGAAAACAAATTCATTTTCTCCATTGGATCCAGCGCCGTGCAACGCAAGTGATGCCTCAAAGGTTTGATCTTGCTTCCAATATTCAAGAGTCTTTGACTCAAGCAACGGAAAATTAGGTTGTGGCTCTACTTGCGGGTATGACACTTGAGAACTAGCAGTTCAAGATCATGCCCTGCACAACAATTTGCAGGAATAACAACACAACGAGTGCAGAGAAATCGATTGCTCCAGTACTAGGCATTTTTCTACGGACTGCACTTAATACCGGCTCAGTAAATCTGCCGACAAAATATGAAACTTGTGCAACTATCCCACCGCTTGTGGCCGGAAACCATGAGAGAACCACTCGCACGATGATCATCATTATAAAAATTGACACTGCATTACATAGCAGTCCGGAAATTGAACTTGGCATAGTTTGGTCGCTAAATCGTACTAGCCGCGTGTTACTCGCCCAAGTGGTGGCCTCATCGTGAAAACACCAGTGCTGGTCTTCTCGATTGACCCACCTGCAAACATCGCCACACCGCTGGCGAAATCAACTACTCGACGCATGATTTTTGGCTCGGTTTCTCGAACATCAATTATCACTGGAACACCGCGCTTAAAATGATCAACAATTTCTATTGCATCTTCGTAAGTCTCTGGATACACAGTTACTGGTTCGGACGAAATCGGTAACGGACGAACACTCGCATCTTGGCGGTTGCCCATAGCGGGGCGCAATGTCAGGCCAGAATCATTCTGCTCTTGCTGTCTGCGCATTCCGGCGCTAACACTTTGATCGTCGTAAGTGTCCGAAAAATCATTATTGCGATTGTTCTCGATGCGTCGCTGAGGTTGGCGAGGATTATTTCGTTGCGGTCCGCGTTGCCGTGGATCAAACTCTTGATCTTCAAGATTCTGGTCGTCGTAATAGTCATAAGACTCATCGTTACCCAGTCCCAGGTAGTCCATCGCCTTACGAAACATTGACATACACGAAGTTTACTTGAATTTGGCTCAAAATCGAGGTTATACATCTCTCGTAAATTAACCGTTTGTTTGGCTTTGATTTCACGATTGCTCGCCTCTAGTTCAAAATCTCGTGCCGAAAAGTGCAGAACCGATGCGCACGGCCGTAGAACCCTGTTCAACCGCGATTTCGAAGTCTCCAGTCATACCCATGCTTAATTGTTTTAGTCCAAGATCGTTCGCAATCTCATGAACTAATCGAAACGCAGATCGAGTTTTGATTGGATCATTATTCGTTGGCCCGACTGTCATCAATCCAATTACATCTAGCCCGCCGCTCACGGCCGTTGCCAACAACTTTGCAACCTCGCTCGGCTCGCATCCGCCTTTGTCAGACTCATTGGTTGAATTTACTTGCAGCATTATTTGAACTGGTGTGACACGCGTTGCGACATCACTGCGTTTTGCAATTTCGTTAATCAACGAAACCCGATCGACGCTCTCCCAAATATCTACAAGATCAACAAGCGCTCTAATCTTGTTGCTCTGCAACCTCCCGATGAAATGTAACGGCAACCGTTGATGCTCTGAAAGTTCACGGGTTTTAGAAATTACCTCTTGCGCGTAATTCTCGCCTACTCCATCACAGCCAGTTGAGAACGCACCGAGCAAGGCAGTGACACCAAATGACTTAGTAACCGCGATCAACTTAACTTTTTCACCACCAGCATTAGCGATGCGAGCACGAATCTGGGCTACGCGCTCAGCCAAAAACTCTAAATTTGGGGCATTCATGTCGTCACCGACACGCAGAGTTATTTCAGAAAAGACGGAAGGTCGTCGTCATCATCAGAGTTGACTAGTGGATCAGACCCACCAAACAAGTCTTTGAGTCGACCATTCTTTGCTTCTGGTCGAGTTGATCCGGTTGATGAAATTGGTCGACCATCTGATCGCGTTGATGATTTGTTCGAGTTTCCGTCCCATCGGTCAAAACCTGCGGCAACAACGGTTATCCGAACTTCGTCATTAATATCGTCATCGATAACCAAACCATGAATTATGTTTGCGTCTTGATGCGCAACTCCACGCAAAATTTCCATTGCATTTGTGATTTCAAACAATCCAACATTTGACGGTCCAGTAATATTTACAATCAATCCGCGAGCACCTTCAAGCGAAGCTTCAAGAAGCGGTGAATTGATAGCCGCGTTTGCTGCAGTGGTTGCACGATTCTCGCCAGTCGCAGCACCAGTGCCCATCAATGCTGTTCCTGCATTTGCCAGAACAGTCTTAACATCAGCAAAGTCTGTGTTGATCAAACCAGGTGTCGTAATCAACCCAGTGATTCCGGCAACACCTTGCAATAAAACATCATCTGCTTTTTTGAACGCTTCAAGCAAAGAAGTTTTCTCAGTTGAAATTGTGAGTAACCGCTCGTTGGGTATCACTACCAAAGTGTCAACTTTGTCTTTGAGTGCGAGAATACCCGCGTCCGCCTGCACTGCTCTGCGCCGACCTTCAAATGCAAATGGTCGCGTAACAATCGCAACAGTAAGTGCGCCTTCTGCCCTAGCAATCTCGGCAACGATGGGTGCAGCGCCTGTTCCAGTTCCTCCACCTTCACCTGCGGTAATAAACACCATGTCGGCGCCAGCGACGACTTCTTGTATTTCGTCTCGATGTTGTTCGGCAGCTTGACGACCAACTTCTGGATCTGCACCTGCACCTAATCCGCGAGTTAACTCACGACCAATGTCAATCTTGATGTTTGCATCGCTCAGCAATAATTGCTGAGCATCAGTATTGATCGCAATAAATTCAACGCCTCTCATACCGGAGTCCATCATCCGATTAATCGCGTTTACGCCACCGCCACCGACACCGATCACTTTGATTACTGCAAGATAATTTTGAGGCTGACCTGCCATTTAGGATAAACCCCCGAAAATTGTCATCTGGTACATTCTGCCACATTTAGCGAGATGAGACAATCATCTACGACATGTCTAGGCATTAGACACACCATAGACAATAAAGTCTCTACTTTGACTGGACCGTTGGTATGTCTGGATTGGTCAAATCAATGAAAATTATTTGTTTGGCATCTTGTCGACGCAGTAGCACCACCAGAGATATCAATTTATTCTGCACATCCTGAGGCGGTCCAAAGTTGACAAGCGTCCCGGAACGCAGTGTCATCACTAATTGATTCGGCCCTCCTGTACCAACATTCAAAACAACCTCTGATAGTTCAGTGGGTAATCCTGTTGCCAATTGGGCAGCAGCACGATAAATATCTCCGGCGCTGACGCCAGCCTCGAGGTTAGGTCCTACACCCGTGATTTGTAAATATTCCGTCGGCTGTCCAGACTCAACTGCCAATACGCGTCCTTGAGAGTCGACAATTCGAGCACTGTTGTCGCTACCGACAAACCAAGCGACTGGAACTCGCTCAGCGACCTCAATCAAGATCTGTGACGGTAAAAATTTTTGAACCCTCACAGTCTCAACCCAAGGATCAACTAGTAGTCGACTCTCTGCATCTCGAGTATCAACTGTAAGTAGAGGCTTACCTATAAGCGAATTCTTAACCGATTCTAAAAGATCTTTATTCATATAACGATTGCTTTCAACTTCAATTCGACGAACGCCAATAAGTGGCGACGAAAGTACAGCGAGAGCAAGCAAAACAAAGAGAGCGACAGCAACTAACCCGAGTATCAGTGTCGATCTTTTGGTCCGTATTTTTCTAAAGCCTGTTTTCCCAGAATCACCCAGACGTAAATCATCAAGCACCACACTCGGGTTAGACGTTGGGGCAATGTTCACCGATTGAGTTATGGCATCAATTGGGAAAGTGACATCAGTTGGTAGACGCAATTCTGCGTCAATAATAATTATTCGATCAGAGTCATTTTCGGCAATTTTATGTATTGTGCCAGAAACTTCGCCTGCGGCAGGATCAACAGCAGATTCTGTCGGAGTTGGTTTCGTTAAAAAATCAGCACTCGCAGCATTGCTAGATGCAGCGCTAGATGCAGCGCTAGTTACAGCGCTAGTTGAATCACTTGCAGGAGTTTCAGTGTTGAATTTAAATTCGGTTTGATCAATTACCGGTTCTGCGAATAGATCTTCATCAATGTGTACGTCAGGTCTGACAACCCGCAAATTGCTAATTGGAGTTTCGTTGCCCTCGAACGCATCTTTAAGTTCCGCTAATACATTTTCTGGCAGTCGTTCAGAAATAGTGGGGATCGGAATTGAAAGATCGGCTCCAGTAGTGACTCCAAATGCTTCGTCTAGCTGAGTACCAACTTTTCTTAGGCTCAAAGTTGGCGCTCCGGCATCTGCGCTAACTGCTGTTGGGAAACCAATGAGTCTTATTTCGCTGCGCAGTTCGACACCGTGCGATTCAAATACTCGTTGGCGCACAAAAGTCATCAGTTCTACAACGTCATCGGCGCTGCCACCCTCATCTGCCTGAATGAAATTTGCGTGTTTGTCTGAAACTGATGCAGAATGAATTCGATATCCGCGCAGTCCAAGACCATCAATTAGTTCGCCTGCAGCAGTTACCCCTGCAACTGGATTTACGAATACTGATCCAGCATTTTGCCCCCCTGGCTGGTTCTCTCTTCGCCATTTAACAATCTCTGATATTCGACCTTGACTAATAATTGTGTCACCCCAGTTAAGGCGTAAAGTTGCCGAGATCACGATGTGCTCATCGGTCAAATCTGATCCTCTGAATCTCAAACCTAAGTTCGCTGCCGAAACATTTGCTTCAATTCCGCGCTCAAGATGAAACAGTCGCACACTCAACAACGAAGCAATCATGTCAGCGCCATGGCCACCAGCGTTCATTCGCACTGCTCCGCCGATTGAACCCGGAACCCCAACGGCCCATTCGAATCCGGTTAGGCCATGATGCACACTTTGCCGGGCAAGAACCGGCAGAGGTGCCATTGCTCCAGCAATAACAATCGGAGTTTCTCCTGGCGTCGGCAAACTTATCAATTCTGCGAATGGCCCAAGAGTGACTGCGATGCCTCGAAAACCACTGTCACTGACGAGCATGTTGCTACCACGACCAACTACTACTACTGGTACACGAATTTTTGTCAACGCCCGAGATAGCGCGTACAAGTCTTCAACATTTATCACGCGCATGAATAATGCCGCTTCACCGCCGACTCGATAAGTCGTATACGGCCCGAGCGGTTCATTCTCGGTAACCCGATCACCCAATAACGAAGCTAAGCGCGCGAGGTCTTTATCGCTCACATAATTGATGTCTGTTATCACTTGCTCACCCTTGCTTACGCAAAATTAATTCGGATGGAAGCGTAGAAATGTCTCCACATCCCATCGAAATGCAAAGATCACCAGATTTGAGTTGATCATCTAAAAAGTCGACGAGTTGATCGCGTGTTGCTTTGTACACAACATTGGCATCTGGATTTGCCAAAAGTATCGCATCCACAACAAGCTGACCAGTTACTCCAGCAATTTCAGATGTGCCTGATGCATAGATATCAGTAACAACTATCAGATCAGCCCCTACGAAAGCATTTGCGTAAAGATCAGAAATTAACGACATTCGATTAAATCGATTTGGCTGGAACACTGCCACAATTCGGCTCCAGGTATCAGAACCATCACGGGCGCCCGCTAGGACGGCAGAAATTTCATTTGGTAAGTGTGCATAGTCATCCACGAATGTGATGCCTCGAGTTGTGCCGTGATGCTCAAAGCGTCTTGCAACACCACCAAACTTAGCTAGTGCAGCCACGGCGTTGGCGAAACTTGCACCAAATTGCATTGACATAACAAGTGCCCCCATGGCATTGCGCACATTGTGAATACCGCGTAGGGGGATTGTCACATTGCCGAGTACTTCAATCTCTGATTTGCCTCGCGCAATTTTATTATTAGAAACTCTAAAACTTGCTGAACCTAAATTAAATAAAATATTGTCGGCAAAAAAGTCTGCGCGCGGCGAACCAACAGCGACATCTTTGTCAACACTATGCACTGAGGCCGAATAGGTAATGGCACCATATTCCGTGGCAATTTCTGCACAAATCGGGTCATCAATACACAGCACTTTCGGGCCAGAGATCTTTTGAATAAATTTGGTAAAACTTTCGCCGATTGCAGCAAAAGTATGAAAATTGTCCAAATGATCAATATCAATATTTGTCAAGACAGCACCCGCAAGTGGCAGTTGGATGTGAGTCGAATCACTCTCGTCTGCTTCAACTACAAATAGGTCACTGCCTGTCCAATGAGCGCCGCGGCCAAAGTCAATTACATCGCCACCGATTAAATAACTTGGATCCAATTTTGCTTCGATCAAAATCGCTGTCAGCATTGACGAAGTTGTGGTCTTTCCGTGAGTACCGGCGACGCCAATACTTTTTGCTGTTTTGCAAATTGCACTCAAAATTTCTGCTCTTGAAAAAACTCGTATTTGTAATTCGTGTGCCTGAGAATATTCAATATTGCTTGCCGATATCGCCGGAGAACCAGTAACCGCATCACAACCAGATACAGCAGAGCGGTCATGGCCAATATTGATTTTTATTTTTAAACGTCGTAAACGCTGGATTATCTCGGACTGTTTAACATCGCTGCCAGAAACATCATGGCCCATTTCGGCAAGCACCGTTGCCACCGCCGACATACCAGGGCCGCCGACCCCGATCACATGAATTCTCCGAGGTTCAGAAAGATCGAATTTTTCTGCGTCGCCAACAACATCCTCAACCAACTGAACTAATTTGTTATCTCGATGCACTTCACCGGCGATTCGTGAAGACTTTGACATCATCACAAGTTTATTTTTATTGTTGATCAAATCAGTGATTATTTCGGCAATTGCCTTTGGATCGAGTTTTGACTCGTCTAGAACTAGCGCTCCACCTGAGTCTGCCAACCACTTGGCATTGAAAAATTGGTGATTCTCTGCTGACTGCGGCCATGGGATGAGCACGCTGGCTCGACCAACAGTTGCTAATTCAGCGATCGTGCTGGCACCTGCACGAGACACGACTAGATCACTTGCAGAATAAATATCCTCCATTGCATCTGTGTTGGCAAGGCGCTTATAAGTGATTTCAGCACCTGCGACCAACAACGGAACTTGCTCGTTCAAAAATCTGTCGCCAGTTAGATGAATAATACATAAATCAGTTTTATTTTTATTTTGCTCGACAACCAATTTTGCAACTGCGTTTAAGAATGATGAACCGAGCGAGCCACCGACGAACGCAATAACTTTGCGCTCTAGTGGTAAACCGAGGCGCGTTAACGCCGCATCTCTGGTTGCATCAAGATCTAATTTGCGCAGCAGTCGGCGTACTGGAGCGCCCGTCAAAGTTGCATTGTTTAGTTTCGTCGGTAAATATGCGACTGCCGATGCTGCGGCTCTGCGTGATTGCAATTTAGTTGCCAGTCCAGGAAGCCGATCGTACGAAACAGTAACGACAGGAATAGCAAGTTTTGTTGCGGCCCGAGTTGCAGCGACGCTCCCATATCCGCCTACGGAAATTACAACTCTTGGTTGCAGAGCTCGCAATAGAATTTCTGCTTGTGCAATTGCATTGCGCAACGAAAATACTGCTTTAACGTTTTGTTTCACTGCTTGCGGCGAAAACTTCCTGCTGAATCCATGCACATCTAAAAGTGTCAGTGGCATTTTCGTAGGTGGAACCAATCTTGTTTCAACTCCATTGATTGTTCCAACAAAGTGCAGATGCTCGGTGCTGTAACCATTATCGACTAACAATTCGGCTATTGCCAGTGCCGGAATCACATGGCCGCTGGTGCCACCACCTGTAATTACCGCGAATACGGATTTAGATAACCGAGAATTGTCCAAGATGTTGCCTCTGTGTAGAGATCTCAATCCATGTTCCGGGCAACATTGAGTAGCAAACCAGTTGCCGACATACAAACCAATAACGAACTACCGCCATAAGAAATGAGTGGCAAAGTTAAACCTGTCACTGGTATTGACCCGGAAACTCCACCGATATTGATACACGCCTGCAGCGCAAACCACATCGTTACACCACCAGCCAAAAGAGCTCCGAACTTGTCTGCCGCACGCGTGCTGGCCTGAAGTCCGAATAAAGTCAAAATCAAAAATCCACCAATTACAAAAGTCACGCCGATTAAACCAAATTCTTCAGCAATCGTTGAAAAAATAAAGTCGCTATGAGCTAGCGGCACATATCCCCATTTGCCTGTACCTGCGCCAGCACCTACGCCGGTAACTCCACCGTTTGAAATAGAAAGCAACGACTGCCAAACCTGATAGCCGTAAGTTCCTTTGGTTTCATTTAGATTCATGAATGCCGTCCACCGGTGACGCCGCGACGCACTCGAAAGCGTAAATAACATACCTGCTAACACTGACAATGATGTCAACGAAAAAATAATTCTAAATGGAGTGCCAGCCATAAATAAAAGAGTCAACACAATGCATGTCAAGATGATTGCGCCACCCAGATCTTTTTGAACTAAACATAAACCAACTGAAATTATCCAAACTCTAAAAACTGGTTTGAGTGTGCGTGCCAAATCAGTTATCTCGTCTTGTCTGCGACCCAGCAAGTTCGCGCAATAAACGAGAAGTGCTAATTTAAGAAACTCTGACGGCTGAAACCCCACTGGCCCTATTGCTACCCATGCCCGAGCACCATTAGTACTTACGCCAATATTCGGAGCGAATGGCAGAAGCATTAAACCGAATGCAAAAATTATTCCTGGAAGAACTACTTTCCGAAGCAATAAATAAGGAAATCGGTAAAAGAAGATCATTCCTAGCATGCCAACGCTTGACCACATAAGTTGTTTAAAAAACATTCTCCACGGAGACATTCCTTTATTAAGTGCAACAATCGAAGATGATGACAGCACCATTACCAGACCGAAAGTAATTAGAGCGATAACAGTTATTAAGATCCAAAAAAGAGTGGGGTTCGCAGCACCAAGTGATGTCTCACGAGTTTCAAGTAGACCTTGCTCTTGCAACACATCTCGGCGTCTGTCATTCAAAGTTTGCGCGCGACTTGAGTTTGGAGTTGCAGTACTCATGATCGAGCTCCGGAACTTTTGAGTTGCTGAATTAGCGCTCTAACTTCGTTTGCAAAGTCATCACCGCGTTGACCATAGTTTGAATACCAGTCATAGCTAGTGCAGCCTGGCGAAAGCAGAATTGCGTCGCCAGATTCTGCGAAACTATTAGCAATAGCCACGGCGTCGCGCATTGAATCTGCTCTTCGCACTTCGCAGATCTGCGAAAATGCTGCTTCAATTTCTTTTGCGGCGTGACCAATTGCCACAACTGCTCGCATTCTGGTTGGCTCACAAGCCATCTCGCCTAATTCGAGACCTTTATTCTTGCCACCAGCAATTAATACGATTGATTCAAACGATTTCAACGCAACTTTAGCGGCATGTGGGCTTGTCGCTTTTGAATCGTTGTACCACGAGACTCCATTATTTGACGCGACAAGTTCGATTCTGTGTGGCGCATTTACAAAATCACTAAGCGCACTAGCCACATCGCTAGGTGTCGCAAGACCTGATTCAATCATGATCGCTGCGGCAGCCAAAGCATTCGTCACATCATGAGGCATACTTCGTCGCATCTGTGAAACTTTCATCATCGACCCATGTGGTGAAGTGAGTACTCCACCGAGCGCGTGATAATCACCGCGTTCAGCGCCGAAACTAACTACCCGAGCAGAACTCGCATTAGCAATTTTTTCGATTTCTAAATTTTCGACTGGTACAACTGCAACATCATCGTGAATTAAGTGAGCCCAGATCTTCGCTTTTGCATCTCGATATGAATTTATCGATGGGTGCCAATCTAAATGATCTGGGGCAAAATTAAGCCAGACCGAAGCCTTTGCCCGAAAACTTTGCGTATATGCCAACCGAAAGCTCGAACATTCAACCGCGAACATTTGCGCATCACTGCGAAGCGCAGCAACTAATGGAACATCAGTATTTCCAACTGCCATTGATTTCAAGCCCGCTGCAGTTGCAATTGCACTGGCCATCAAAGTCGTTGTCGTCTTACCATCAGTTCCAGTTATCGCGACCATTGGACGGGGTACGGGCGCAGATTGTTCAATTACATAGGCGATTTCAATTTCTGATACCAAAGTTTTATTGTGCTGGCGTGCAAGTTTTATAACTCGATGAACTTCTGGAATGCCAGGGGCCGGGGCAATTCGATCGACCTTGTTAATTATTTCTTGCAGTTGTTTTTCGTTTGGACTTGTAAAAAACTCTGCACCAATTTCATTTGCCAAAGACCGGTGCGATTCAATCGCTGCGCTGTCAAGCGAATCGTCAGCGAGAATTATATTTTCTCCGCGAGTAGCGAGTTCTCGGGCTACCGCTTGTCCAGAAATTGCCAGGCCATAAACCAAAGTTGATGTCATTTCAGCGACGCAACCGCGCAAGGTTCTGCATATCGGTGAAGTCTGCAATAAATATTGCTAATGCGGTAGCAACACAGATCGCCGAAATAATCCAGAAGCGGATAATCACCGTTGTCTCGGGCCAGCCGATTTGCTCAAAGTGATGATGAATTGGAGAGTTCCGCAGCAGTCGTTTCTTTCGCCCAGACGCTTTGAATACTCCCATTTGCAATGCGACCGAACCAGCTTCAAAAACATTTATCCCACAAATAATTGGAAGTAACAACTGTGTATTGGTTGTAACCGCAAGCAAACCGAGTGCAGTGCCAATTCCGAGTGCACCAACATCGCCCATAAAGATTTTCGCAGGTGCAGCATTCCACCATAGGAATCCCCCACATGCCCCAGCCAACGAAGCAGACAAAACTGCAAGATCAAGCGGATTGATCACACTGTGATACAAATTTGGATTTCGAAACGCCCAGTATCCAATTACTGTGAAAGCTACAAAGCCAAACGCGGCGGAACCTGCAGCCAAACCGTCGAGGCCGTCGGTTATATTCACCGCATTCGATGTTCCCCATACCATTAGTGCCGTCCAGATAACAAATAATGGCCAGGTGAAGGTAATGCCTGGAAGATCCGACCTTGTAAACGAAAGGGTTTCACTGACTCCAGTGGCTGAATGCAACCACCAGGTCAATACAAGACAGATTACAAACGTGACGTAACCCTTTTTTTTCCAAAATATTCCACGATTGTGCTGGCGTTGCACCTTTAGAAAATCGTCGAGAAAACCGATCATTGCCAATACGAAAACCGAAGCCCAAATAATTAGTGCTTGATCCGAAAATGGCAGACCACGACGAATATGCGCAAACGACCATCCAAAACCCGCAGAAAGCAAAATCGCGATACCACCCATTGTTGGTGTTCCCTGTTTGCTCATATGTTGAACAGGTCCACGATCTTCAGCGCCCAAAATCGGCTGACCTTTGCCGATCTTCCTAAATATTGAAATCAATAGTCGGGTGCTGGCAAGCGAAGCGATCATCGCCACTCCCGCCGCCAACAAAATTGCAATCACGAAGCCACCTTTAGTAATTCTCTCGAAACAACCACATCATTAAATTCAATTTCTGACTCACCTATTGTTTGAGTCGACTCATGACCTTTGCCAGCAATTACGACAATGTCTCCGCTGATTGCAGAGGCGAAAGCCTGGGCAATCGCACTACGCCGATCAAGAATAACATAAATCATCTTTTGATGACTTGAATCAACGCCTGATTCAATTTCACTTGCAATTTTTGCTGCTTCTTCAAATCGAGGATTGTCTGTGGTTATTACTACGACATCAGCAAGATCACTTGCGACCTTACCCATTTTCGCACGCTTGTTATGATCGCGTCCACCACCGCACCCAAATACAATTATTACTCGAGACGACTTTGAGATAACTTTACGCGCAGCCTGCAAAACATTTTGTAAAGCTTCTGGCGTATGCGCATAGTCAACTACGACTCCAAAATTTTGACCAGTCACGACTGACTCAAACCTTCCTGCAATTGCGTCCGCAGCAGCCAAACCTGTTGCAATGTCGCTTGTGGCGACACCAAGTTTGACTGCTGCGTTCGCGGCAGCTAGCGCGTTCATTACATTGAAATGTCCACCAGTGGCTAGATGAACCTTTTCTCCACGCCAAACAAAAGAGACGCTCGAGACTTCGGCTTCGATTTCTGAAGCATCGGTTATTCCAAATTCTTGTACTGAAATTTTATTTTTTGGTCTCAAAATTGAAATCAGTTTTTCACCATAAGGATCGTCTCGATTGATAATTGCAATTTCAGAATACTGTTCAGTAAAAAGTTGCGACTTGGCGGCAAAATAGTTTTCAACGGTGCGATGAAAATCTAAGTGATCTTGGCCAAGATTTGTAAAAACTGTCGCGGCAAACTTTGTTCCAACTACTCTTTGCAACACAAGTGCATGGGACGAAACTTCCATTACGACGGCTTTAATCCCACGTTCAACTTCTTGTGCGAGGGCTCGTTGAAGATCTGTTGACTCTGGAGTCGTTCGTGCACCAGAAAGAGTCCCGAATACTGTGGTAGCCCAACCATGTTGCCGTAAAATTGCTGCAAGCAAATGCGCTGTTGTTGTTTTGCCATTTGTTCCAGTGACGCCAATGACTTTGATCTTCAAACTTGGCCTACTGAATAGTTCTGCTGCGAAAAAGCCCATAGCATTTCGCACATCGCTAACAATTACTTGAGGAGCATCTATCGCTAATCGTCTTTCTGTAAGAACTGCTGATGCTCCATTGTTAATTGCGTCGGTTACAAAGTTATGACCATCAGTATTTTCGCCAACAACACAACAAAAGATTGAACCGTTACTGCTCTTTTTTGAGTCATGTGTAATGTCATGAATCATCACACTTGCATCGCCGATGATCTCTGTAATAGCGACCTCGCTTACTCCAGAGATTAATTGCGCAAGCGACCGAGATTTTGCGACCATATCAGTGGACAGGACCAAGATCAGTTGGCCGCGGTCCAACGCAGCCCGAGTCTCCCGGAGTAGGACGAACATTTAATTCATTGATTAGTACCTGACCAATTCGAGCGAAAACTGGGGCGGCTGCCCTACCACCAAATCGATCTTTGGCTGTTGGATCTGGTTCGTCTATTGACACCAATACTGTCATTTGTGGATTGCTTGCCGGCAAGAAGCCAGCGAATGACGCAAAGTACGAAAACGTTCCATCTTCTGCTTCGTACTTGCCGTTGCTCTGAAGTTTGTATGCGGTGCCAGTTTTGCCGGCGACACTCATCCCAGATAGTTGGGCAAGTGTTCCAGTTCCGTGACAGACAACATCTGTCATCATCTCAGCCATAGTTTTTGCTGTTGCCTCGCTTACAACTTGGTGCTTTTCGGACGGTGGCAGATTTGTAGAAATACCGTTCGCATCAATCGTCGACATTATTAATTTTGGTGCAACATAAACACCTTTATTCGCAACCGCGTTTACTGCAGAGATCATTTGTAAACCGCTAGTTGTGTAGCCGTAGCCATATGCGAAAGTAATCTTTTCGGTTCCCTGCCAATTTTTCGCCGGCTTTAGTACTCCGTGGGACTCATTTGGATAACTCAAAGGAGTTTTGGTGCCAAAACCGAACATCTGTAGATAGTCATGATTCTTTTCGCTACTCAGAGTTCGTGAAATTAGAACAGTTCCATTATTCGAAGAGTCAACAATAATTTTGTGAACAGTCATATTTTCTTCCGGGTGAACATAACCATCCGACACTTTGTACTCCCACTGAGTTCCCTTGTCATAAACCTCTTGGTACGGAACTTTGAAGGTCGTTGTGGCATCTACTTTGCCTTCGTTGATTGCTGCGGCAATACTAAAAACTTTTGCCACAGAACCAGGCTCGTGAGCTTCAATAGTCGAAAAGTTTCCAGACTCACTTGAATAACTTCCATCGTTGTTGCGACGAATATTTGACATCGCATATATCTCGCCCGTATCCGTATCCATCACGATCACCGAACCACCACGAGCGCCGACAAATAAGACCTGCTGATAAAGAATCGAGTCAACTTGAAATTGGATTGTCCGATCAATCGAAGTAACTAATCTTCCACCAGGAATTGCCTCAGTCACGTCACTTGCACCTGCCGCCATCGATTTTCCGTTTGCATTTACTTCGCGCGCAATTCGACCATCTTTGCCTGCGAGTACATCTTGATACTGAAGTTCCAGACCAGAAATTCCAAGACCGTCGATATCTGTTCGTCCAACAAGTGCCAATAGTCCGCTGCTTGTGAGAGCCCGACCCGATTCGCGATACGAGGAGACCCCTTTAAGACCAAGTGCGACAATAGTGTCAGCAATTTTTTGATCTGCTTGACGAGCCAAATAAACAAAACTCGACGACTTGTCTCGCATCTTGATTGCCAGTTCAAGCTCGTTTTCGGGCGTTAGATGCATGATTCCCGCAACTACTCTGGCAACCCCTTCAGGATCAACAACTGACCGAGGATCAGCAAAAACAGTGCGTGTCGGAATCGGCAACGCTAGTTCGCGCCCATTTCTATCAAGAATTGAACCTCGCTCTGCGCGCAGTGTTTGCACGCGGGTGCGTTGGGAGATGCTCGCATCTCGATAGTCGCTAGCCCACTTTGTCTGCAACAGTGCGACGCGAACTCCGAGCCCAAATAACATTAGGGCTACGACCGAGAACATCATTCGTGTGCGTTTGCGCATCACTCCGGCCTTCAGGTCCTTGGTAAATGCGTCGTAACCTTTGCCGATTAGAGAATTGGATCGATATGAAACTTCTGCGATGTTCTCGCGGTGTTTATTCATCGCTCGCGCTTTGCGTTTAGAAACTCTGCCATTACTTGTAACTCTTTTGCCGTTAGACGCGCCGACACTTTGTACCCGTCGCGCGCGAAGCGATTGACTCATGGCGCCGAACCTGTGTTCTCTAAAACTAAGTCATCTGATGTTCTTGGCTTGGCAATTGCTGCATCCATTTCGCCAG
Organism: Ferrithrix thermotolerans DSM 19514; assembly: GCA_945862025.1. Classification (GTDB taxonomy): domain Bacteria; phylum Actinomycetota; class Acidimicrobiia; order Acidimicrobiales; family Ilumatobacteraceae; genus BACL27. The sequence continues at coordinate 56,892 of CAMAWU010000001.1, forward strand.
TTGCAGCAAGCACCATTGTCACAACTTCAGCAGGCACATCTTCGAATTTTGCACCAGAACCTGGCCACATTCCCAAGATGATTGCTTGTGCCCTTAAATAATCTGGCGCCCGCAACTCGGCTCTTTGCTGTCGCAATTCGTTGTAGTGCTGTCGGGCAAGACGCACATCGGTGCTAACTCTGTCAAGTCGGAGTTGCTGCTCGGCAATAACTGTTTGAAAAATTACGATGAATGCAAGCACCGAGGTCAGAACGACTATCAGCATTGTTGCTTTTGAAAACTTTGACTTCGTAATCGGCTTAACAACACGAAGTTCTGGCGGATGAGTTTTGCGCCGCTTAGTTTGTCGCGATATTGGTCGAGCGACTGGTCGCGTAACTGGTTGTGTACCAGAGCGAGCGACTGGTCGCGTAACTGGTCGCGTGACTTGTCGAGCGACTGGTCGCGTAACTGGTCGCGTAACTGGTCGCGTAACTGGTCGCGTGACTTGTCGAGCGACTTGTCGAGCAACTTGTTGCGGTATTGGCTGTGTACCAGTGCGATTTCTCGTCTGCCGCACAGGCTCGGTTCGCCGATGTCGAATAGGTGGCTGATGATCCATCGCTGCCGACATTTCAGCCCACCGCCCCAGCAAAAGTTTTTTCAACCACTCTCAGCCGAGCAGATTTAGCGCGACGATTTTCAGACTGTTCCTTAGCGCTCGGATTCTGAGAAATACGCACACGCCGAGCTCGTCGCTGACCGAGTTGAGACTCGTGCACATACGGTGATCCAATTTTTGGCTCATCGGTATCATTTTCTGCAGACCGAAATACTTGTTTAACGATTCGATTTTCTCCCGAGTGATAAGTCAAAACGGCGACGCGCCCACCAACTTTTGTTGCGTCTATTGCGGCTTGGAGTGCCCGCGCGAGAATCTCAAGTTCCTTGTTAACTTCAATTCGAATTGCTTGAAATGTTCGCTTAGCAGGGTGCCCTCCGGTTCTACGCGCTGGCGCAGGAATCGCCGAGACAATAATTTCCGACAAGTGAATAGTTGTATTAATAGGTCGAGCAGCAACAATCGCGCGTGCGATGCGCCGTGCAAATCGCTCATCTGCATTGCTGGCAATCAGATGTGCCAACTCCGATTCTTCGTAAGTATTCACTACATCAGCAGCACTTACTTCACCACGCTGATCCATTCGCATGTCAAGTGGGCCGTCATTGCGATACGAAAATCCGCGCTCTGCGATATCTAATTGTGGGGACGAAACTCCGAGATCAAAAAGCGCACCGGAAATTTGATTGATTGACAACTCTTCTAATACTTGAGTCAAAGAATCAAAACGAGCCCGTCGAATTGTAAGTCGACCAAAAACCGATTGGTCTTCAACGATCATCCGCTGCGCACTAGCGACCGCGAACGCATCTTGATCTAAACCCAAAATTTGTAACGAGGGATGGGCGTTCAAAATTGCTTTTGAGTGTCCACCAAGACCAAAGGTTGCATCAACAACAACACCAGCGGGAACTGTGGCGAAACATTCAACAATCTCATTGACCATCACGGGGTCATGCGAATTAGAAAACGAATTAGATGTATTGGACTGCGAGTTTTTTTGACTTGTCATGAAAGTTGCGCAACTCACAACTCGTCACTGCTGTTGCCTCGCTTATCAGCAGCCCCCCGATTAACGGTGCTCTCGGGATTTCTCCCCGAAATACGAGAAAGTAGCGAGCGGAGTTGAGTGCTATCAATCTTGTTAATCGGAAGACTGCTGATAAGCGAAACTCATGCAACTTGTGACGGTTGCGAAAAGAGTTTGTTGCTTGACCTCCCTTGCTCTTCTACTCGGTGCCAGCTAGTTCTTGAGCACCCGAATCACTGATTCGCTGATGGCGCTGTGGATCCCAAATTTCAACTCTGTCAAACGAACCGCTGACGATGACTCTTGAGTTAAGTTCAAGTCCCGCATATGCGCGCAATTTTTCGTCAACATTTATACGACCCTGGGCATCGACAGTTACTTCAATCATGTTTGATGCCAATGCGCGTTGTTGCTTGCGATCCATTTCGCCGCGACGTACTTTTTCCATCGCATCGTTGGCGACTGACAAAAAAGCTTCAGTGGTCAAGACATCAACGCACTTATCGCGACCAAGGGCGAGATAACACTTTGGTTCAAGTCTTGGGCGAAAAGCAGCCGGCAGAGCGATGCGACCTTTAGGGTCCAATTGACGCTCGTGTGCACCTACAAACACTGATCCTCCGCTTTGTCCCGAAACCCATTATCTAAACGGGATTTGGAGCTCCCTCCGCTTCCCAATCGCTACTATAACCCATTTTCCCCCACTTAAACACACTATTCCCCACTTTTCCCCACAAATTTTTGGCATTGCAGAATCACGAAAAAGCGCTGTTTTGCGGGCTATTTAGTTGCTTTTAACGGATTAGTTACGAGCGAAAAACGAGCGCGCGAGTTCTAGCGCAATTCGGCTAGCGAAATAAGCGAGTCGGCAATCTGACTTAGACCACCACAGACCCCTGTGTTTATTGAATTAAAGCCATTATTTAAGGCTGGATTCGTCTGGCAGATCCCCGCCAAGTCGAGGTATTTTTCATAAGCATCACTCGACCATCGACTATGCAACACGCACTGAAATCTTGCCATTTCACGAGTTCTTCGCTGAGAAATTCCAATTAGTTTTTCGCCATGCAGAGTCACTTCGCCAGGACCAAGACCAGCGAAACAAACTAATTCGGATAGTTCATTGCGCTCAAGCCCACCACGATGAACTAAAAGTTGATCGCGCGAAGCAACATCATTTTCGGCCAGCGCATCAGCCCACAATTCACCAACCCACCACATTGCTTGTCCAACATCGTCGCTCCACAACACATCGTTTCGTTCAATCACAAAATCAATCCAAAGATGTTCATTTATGCCGAGATAAACAACGCCACCACCACTGCGCCGCCGCACAACACTTACTCCATCAAGATCGCAAGCTTGTTGATTAACAATTTCAAACGATTGTTTTGAACCCAGCACGATTGCAGATTCAGTAATTGATGATCGCCAAATTGATCTCTCTGCCGGCAACTCTCGAGAATGCACAGCCTGTGGCGAGTCACGTAGATGGTGAACTTTCCAAGAACTCATTTCAATTTTTTCAGAAGCAATCTACGAAGCGTATGCGAGATACTGTTTCCATTCTTCAGGAATTCTGCCAACTGAAACTGTTATCCAAGCAAGCTCTCGCGGGGTGTGTGGTTTGTTCGCCAACAACATCCCTGCTTCGTCAGGGGTGCGATCTCGCTTTTTTAAATTGCAACCGCGACATGCTGCCGCAACATTCTCCCAAATATGCATTCCGCCACGAGACCGTGGCATCACATGATCAATGCTGTCGGCTAACCCACCACAATATTGACATCGATGATTATCACGTGCGAATATAGCCCGCCTCGACATTGCCGTTCGTCGATGATATGGAACTTTCACAACATACCGCAAGCGAATTACTAATGGACCTGGCATCACGAAAGTTTCAGCACGAACTTGAGTTCCATCATCTTCAACAATTTCAGCTTTGTCTGATAGCACCAGACCAATTGCACGACGAGCAGAAACAATTGAAAGTGGCTCGAATGTCGCATTAAGTACGAGTGCACTTCTCATCTGAAGTCTTTCACCCAAGTCAGATAACTCAAAACATCGGCCACTTCAACAACATGGTGCTGATCACCATATTGAGTGATTAACCGAAAGCGCAAGTAGTCCCGTGTGGGTATTGGAAGAAATGGAGATGTTGCCCACCATCGACGCGGAATCAAACGAAACAATTGCGTAACTGCCGTGGGCCATAGATTCGGGCGCCGCAAGATGGCGAAAAAAATCGACGCACCAGACTGGATGCTCGATAAAACCCTCATGAATTAGTTGGGTTTTGGCTCTTTAGGCAATCCAAGAACCATCTCGCCAATTATGTTGCGTTGAACTTGAGACGAACCTGCATAAATCGTGCCGGCGCGCGCATTCAAAAACGTCATCGCCCAACTCATCGAACTATTTTCAGCGCCACCGTCATCGGTTTGAAACGACGAAATTGGTTTGCGTCCAACAGGCACAAGTCCTTCTGCTCCAAGAATATCCATCGCAAGTTCAGTAACTATCTTGTGGTACTCACTCCAGTACAACTTTGAAATTGCACCGTCTGGCCCAGGGTGATGACCTGCAATAAACTTTGTCAGAGTTCGCAGACCGAGATATTTCATGATTTGAACTCGGCCATAGCAGTCGCTCAAGCGCTGACGAATTCTCGGGTCGTTGGCAACACCTCGATCTTTAGCTAGAGCCAGAAGTCGATCGAACTCTGCTTGAAATCTAATTGACAATGTTGCTGCTGCTTCTCCACGCTCATAACCAAGCAATGACATCGCAACTGCCCAACCATTATTTAGTCCACCAACTACATTTTCTTTTGGACAAGTGACATCCGTATAAAAAATTTCATTGAACTCACTCTCACCTGAGAGCATTCGAATTGGACGAACTTCAATACCCGGTTGACGCATATCAACCAATAGAAACGAAATACCTTTGTGCTTTGGTGCATCTGGGTTTGTCCGCGCGAGCGTAAAAATATGGGTCGCATACTGACCGGCTGACGTCCAAATTTTTTGTCCGTTCAAAATAAATTGATCACCGTCGAGTGTTGCCTTGAGACCGACGTTGCCCAGATCTGAACCAGCGTTCGGCTCGCTGTATCCCTGACACCAAGTATCTTGACCCGAAATAATTCGTGGCAAGTAATATCTTTTTTGCTCTTCGGTACCCCAGACCAACAAAGTGTTGCCGAGCATTTGAATACCAAAAGTGTCATTGAACGAACCTGTTGGAACACCAGCGTGTGCAAATTCTTCGGCGACAATAACTTGCTCTAACGCCGAGAGTCCTCCACCGCCGTATTCAACTGGCCAACCAGGCGCAAGATATGGACTCGACGCCAAAGTTTGTCGCCACTGCTTCATAAACTCTTCAACCGCTTTACCTTCGAGCGAACCGATGCCCTTCCATGTCGCGGGAAGTTTCTCCGCTAAAAACGCCTGAACTTTCTCTCGATATTCTTCGGCCTGCGGCTCATACATCGGTCTCATAGACCACAGCCTAGATTGCGCGCTACTGCTGCCGCCCCAACGAGCGGCGATAATTGACCAAGCCCAGCAGGGCAAACAGTGAAGTCACGAATAAATTCAATTTTTGCACTGCGATCTAGTTCGCTTTGTACAGCCTCGAAGAATGGCTTACCAAAACCAAGTGCGACCGAGCCAGCGATTACAGCGCTTCGCAGATCAACAATTGCGCCAACACTTGTAAGTGCTCGGGCCACTAGCCGTCCAGTGTTTTGAACGACTTCCGGGCTGGCCTGCGCAGCAGGTTTACCTGTGATTGCTTCAATAGATCGCCCCGAGGCATGCGCTTCTAGACACCCGTGTGAACCGCATGCGCAAAGTCGGCCATCAGGTTCAACGATTACATGACCGATATGACCTGCGTTGCCGATGCGACCATTTAAAACTTTTCCACCAGAAATGATTCCACCGCCAACACCTGTAGAAACAACCATGCCGACAACATCGGTCTGACCTGCAACCGCACCACACCACACTTCGCCCTGAACCAACGCCTTTGCATCATTATCAATATGAACGGTCATCTGCAGGAGATCCTGCAATTTTGATCGCAATGGAAAATCTCGCCATTCAGGAATATGTAGCGTCGAAACAAGTTCGCCATCTGGGCTCATCGGTCCACCACATCCAACGCCACAACTAACGATCTCAACGTCGGTCAAAGCAATTTGCGATTTTATTAAGTCACTTAGTGCTTGCCATACATTGCTTTGAGGAGTCTCGGCACGACCATGAGAAAGCACTTCTCCTGACAGTGAAACAACACCTACCGAGAGTTTTGTACCACCAATATCAATTGCGAAATAGCCACGATTAGCCACGCAAAGTTAGCTTTAGCGCTCGCGTGTAAACTTCTCACGCATGCGTTGAGCGTTCACTCGCGATGCGCGCAATGATTCTGTGACATCGCGTAAACCAACTTTTGACATCGCACGTAGTTGGCGCTCAACAATCAGTGCACAACCCAACATTGCCAAGAATCCGATGAAGGCTAAAACAAAATGCACCTGCAAGCCAAGAACAGTTAGCACCAGTGAAACAACAACTCCGATGCCTGCCCACCATGCAGTTTTTGCCGAATGTCGATACAGACCTTTTGACGAGACAGCCTGTGCAAATTTTTCGTCGGTCTTAAGATCGTGCTCAATTTGCGCAAGAATCTGACGCTCATTATCTGATAACGGCATGTTGCCTCCGGCTACTTAGTATCATTTATTACAAATTTATTACAAACTCGTAACTTTCATTGTAGTTTAGGCTAAAGCCGTTCTACTTTGTTCTTGGGTCGCTCGGACCCCACTTTGAAGAATTTGGATCTCGCTCATGTGCCAATGTGCTCGCTGGCTTGATTGCCGAGTCACCAAAACGATCGCGTATTTCATCAATTGCTAAAGTAGTAGTGCTCCACGCGGCATCCAAATTATTTGCAGAACCATCACCAGATGATGTGTCAAACAAACTCATTTGCTGGTCTGGTTCAACAAGATTTCTGGCGCTAATTCCAATCAAACGAACACCACTCTTTAAATCAATTTTTCGCAGCAGCGGTTCTATTAATCGAATCATTGCTGGCGCAGACGACACAGGCACATCAACGCTCACAGACCGCGTCACTAATTGAAAATCAGCAAATTTGATTTTGAGCGAAATAGTTCTTGCACCGACGCCAGAGTTTCGGCATCTTGCGGCCACTGCATCCGCGAGGCGAACAAGGTGATCATGAGCAAGTTCATACTCTGTAATATCGCTCGAAAATGTTTCTTCGTGTCCAATTGATTTGGCATCGCGATCAGGTTCAACAAGGCGATAATCAATCCCTTGTGCAAGAGCGGCCAAGTGTTGGCCAAGAGAATCACCAAGCACTGCAACCAGCAACTTTGGATCAAAATTTGCCAGGTCGCCAACTGTTTTTATTTCAAGACCAGTGAGTTTTTCAAGTGTCACTGGCCCAACACCCCACAATGCACCAACTGCGATGGGGTGCAAAAATTCAAGTTCATGACCTGGCGTGACTTCATAGACTCCATGTCCGGCGACAACCCCATCCTTAGATGCTTGGGGCTTGGCAACAACCGATGCAAGTTTTGCTAAGAACTTGTTTGGTGCAATTCCGACACTGCATTTAAGTTGTGTTACTTGTTCAACGCGTCGTCGGACTTCGCAAGCGATAGTTACTGAGTTGCCGAATAATCGAAGCGACCCTGTGACATCCAAAAATGCTTCATCAAGTGACAGACCTTCGACTAATGGCGTGAACTCATTGAATACCTCAAAAACTTCACGACTGACATCTGAGTAAAGTTCGTGGTCACCAGGCAAAAAAATTGCTTGCGGACAAAGGCGTTTTGCCTGGGCCGATGACATCGCTGAGAAAACTCCAAATCGACGAGCTTCATACGATGCCGCTGCGACCACCCCGCGCGCACCGTCACCGCCAACGACAACTGGTCGCCCAACAAGTTGAGGATTTCGGCGCAATTCAACTGCGACATAAAACATGTCCATATCGACATGCAAAATCGTTCGCAAATTGACTGAGTTATTAATATCCACTTACGAAACGCTAGCCATCCATTGCAACTTCGTTTTGCGAACCTACGCTCATAAAGATGAATGCAAGCCAGACAGACCGCACAGGCCAACTTTCAGCGTTGCCTTCTGTAACTGCCAGAGCATTCGCCTTCGTTGGAATAATTATTGCAGGTCTAGCCGGGGCACTGATCGGGTTTTCGTTGATTGATCTGCAATGTGATGGCGCTTGTGATTTGCCGAACTCAATCGGTCTGGTCACTGGTGCTGTGGTCAGCGCAATCGGTATGAGCATCGTTGTAGTTCTCGTGTTACGTGCGCTCGGTGAATGGCGCGAACTTGAGGATCACAAATGACAAGTTCAGCAACTGGTTCATTAGCAAGCACGACGGCTCGTTTGCTAGAAATTTGTATCGAACTTGCCGTGACAGGTGGCAAGCGGGCATTTGAAGGTCGTCGAATTGGGCTTAAAGATGTTCAGACGAAAACCACGAGCACAGACATGGTTACTGAGTTTGACAAGGCCACGGAGAAATATATTGTCGGCGAGATTCGTGCCCGCCGCCCAAACGATTCAATTATCGGCGAAGAAGGCGGCTCACACACTGGCGACAGTGGCTTCACCTGGTGCATTGACCCGATTGACGGCACAACTAACTTTTTGTACGCACTACCAAGTTGGAGTGTCTCAATTGGCGTTAGCGATGAAAATGGCCCGTTAGTTGGTGTCGTATATATACCTGCTCTTGACGAGACGTTTACGGCGACTCGTGGTGGCGGGGCATTTTTGAATGGTACAAAGATTCACTGCAATCAAATCACAGATATTTCAAAGGCGCTCGTTTGCACTGGTTTTAGTTATTCACCTGAGCAGCGAACCTTGCAATCAAAGCGAGTCTCAACTTTTATTCACCAGGTACGCGACATCCGCCGGCTTGGCGCGGCAAGTATTGACATCTGCTTTGTGGCTTGTGGCAGAGTTGACGCATACTTTGAAGAAAATTTGCATTCATGGGATATTGCGGCTGGTGAATTAATCGCAATTGAGGCCGGTGCGCGAAGTGGAAGTTTCAGCGGTGGACTTTCGAGCCCGGCCGAAATAATGATCGCGAGCCCCGGAATTTTTGATGCATTAAGCGAACTCGTGTGCGAGCACTCTTAGCTACTCTATTTAAAATGTGAACACTTCAAAAAAATGAGTGTCGTAATCGCAATTGATGCCGGTACAACTGGAGTTCGCTCTCGAGCGGTGTTTGACGACGGAACTCCATCAATTAGTTCGTACCGAGAGTTCACGCAATATTTTCCGCAACCTGGTTGGGTCGAGCATGATGCACAAGAAATTTGGCAATCAGTGCTGGCAACTTTGCAACAAGTTACAGCGCAGTTAAATCAGACTGTGGCGGCAATTGGTATTACTAATCAGCGCGAAACAGTTGTTGCGTGGAGCAAACTAACTGGCAAACCCTATGGCCCAGCGATTGTCTGGCAAGACCGACGCACTGCCGATCGATGTTTGGAACTCGCCGAGAATCTGCCGATAGTCAGACAACAAACAGGCTTGGTTTTAGATCCGTATTTTTCTGGAACCAAAATTGAATGGTTACTTACGAACCGCGAACTTCGACAAGACGACGACCTATGCATCGGGACAATTGACTCGTGGTTGATCTGGAATCTCACTGGTGGAAAATCTTTTGTTACCGACTGCACAAACGCCAGTCGAACAATGCTGTTTGATATCACCAAAATGAAGTGGAGCAAAGAACTCACAAAGATGCTCGGTATCCAAATTAAATTTTTACCAGAAGTTCGTCCATCAAGCGGCGATTTCGGTGTGACCGTTGAACACGGATCACTGCCCGCAGGTATCGCAATCACCGGAGTTGCTGGTGACCAGCACGCGGCGTTATTTGGTCAAGCATGTTTCACACCGGGCAGTACTAAAAACACATACGGAACTGGAAGTTTTGTGCTGATGAATGTTGGCACGACCTGCCCATCCCCAAAAGATGGAATTCTGACAACACTCGCCTGGCAACTTGGTTCAGAAAAACCCGTGTATGCACTTGAAGGTGCAATCTTTGTAACCGGAGCCGCAATTCAATGGCTTCGTGATGGATTAAACATTATTGATAACGCAAGTGAGATCACTCCATTAGCGCAAAGCGTCACCGACTCGGGAGGTGTGGTTGTTGTGCCAGCGTTCACTGGTCTTGGCAGTCCATGGTGGGATGCTTATGCCCGTGGTTCAATTTTCGGAATCACACGCGGCACTTCGCGCGCGCACATTGCACGTGCGACAATTGAATCAATAGTTTTTCAAACTCGCGATGTAGTTGAGTCAATGGCAAAAGCATCAGGAGTTTGCGTTAGCGAGTTGCGCGTTGATGGCGGTGCCGCGGTGATCGACATGATGCTGCAACTTCAAGCCGATCATTTGGCAGTGGATGTATTACGTCCAAAAGAATTGGAGACCACCGCGATGGGTGCTGCCTACCTAGCGGGATTAGCACAAGGGGTTTGGCAATCGACCGAAGATATTTCAAAAGCATGGCAACTCGAAAAAAAGTTTTCACCACAAGCCGAGCCGACCGGTTATCAAGCTTGGCAAACTGCGATCGCTAGATCAACGCACTGGGCTCGCTAGTTATTTAATTATTTAAAGCGCCGATAGTAGTGCGACACCAATTGCGCCCGCGCTTTCACCAAGTTGCGCCACACGCAAATCAGGATGCTGACGATTATCTGGTGCGTAAAGTAATTTTTTATACCAACTCTTGATATGTGGCATCACTGAATCTGCTGCTTCGGCAAGACCGCCACCAATCACAATCACATTCGGATCAGTAATATTGGTCAAGTTAACCAAACCAATCGCCACCCACTTGCCAAACGTGTCAAGAAAACCGAGCGCCTGCTTATCGCCAGCAACCGCACGGGCAATGACTTCTTCGCCGCGCTCACCACCTGCAATTGTTGCCAGTCCAGAACCTGATGCATAACGCTCCCAACACCCGCGTTGCCCACATGGACACAAAATCCCTTGACTCTCGACAATCATGTGGCCAATCTCGCCAGCAAAACCATGACTACCTCGTTGCAATTTTGAACCAGATACGAAACCGCCACCAATACCCGTGCCTAAGGTAACCATCCACATATCGGTTGCACCTTGACCAGCGCCAAATTGCCACTCTGCATACGCCGCCGAAGTTGCGTCATTTTCGACATCAATTTCGTGACCGAGTTCTTTTTGTAGTTGAGTACGTAAATCAAGTTCGATCGCACCGGTCAAATTTGGCGACTCGCGAACTACACCTTCGGGCGTTATTAATCCAGGAACTCCGATTCCAAGAGTTTTGTAATTTCCTAATTCGCGTGCAATCTCAGCAAGAGTCTTTACTAATTCATCGGCATGAGGTGTTGGGCGACGAACAGATTTAACAATCTCTCCGCCCTCGAACAAAACTCCGAGACACTTTGTACCACCGACATCAATGCCGGCAACTGCCGTCACGACTCGCAGCGATCCTTTAGTTCTTTCAAGGTATGCAAGATGCGGCCTTCGGCACGGCGTTTAATGAAACCTGGAATTGGAACTATCAACTCAATCGATAAAACATATGTAACTTTTGTTGCTTTACCTTCTGGTTCAAAACGGTACTCACCATCAATCGCCCGCTCAATATCACCTTGTACGAGATGCCACGAAATACTTTTCGGTGCTTGCGAATAGTCATACTTAAGTGAGTAACTTGTGCTTCGACCGAGTGCCGCGACACGATAGTCAACAAGAACTGGTCGTGACTCACCGTCGCGTTCGCGAATCGTCGCCTCTTTAACATCGTGTGCCCAAACTGGATAACTTTCAACATCAGTAGCGACCGCAAAACAATGCTCAGGGGTGGCTTCGATGATTTCGAACTCGGATGCTGAATCAGGCACCCCACTATTACACCACAAACTAGAGCGCTTTCAACACCTTGCCCAAAGTCAATGCAAGTTTGTCGTAATCAAAGTGATTCTCAGCACGCAATCTTGACGCTTCGCCCATCTTTTTCCGTCGATCTTCATCGTTCAACAATTGTCGCAATCCAGTGACGACATCGTCTACCCGTTCTGGATTGCGAATTATTAGTCCGGTTTCGCCATCTGCAACCGCATCGGCTGCACCACCACTTCGACCAGCAATTTGAGGCACGCCACACGCCGCTGCTTCAGCGAAAACGATTCCGAATCCTTCTTGTTCAAGACCTCCCCAACGAGAGCGACAAAGCATCGCGCAAATGTCGGCGCAACCATAAAGCATCGGCAGATCGTCGTCACTAATTCGACCCAGCATCGTTACTGGCGCCCGCAATTCTCGAATAATTCGTTCAAGTCGATTACGGTCACGACCACTACCGCCAATTACCAATCTCAAATTAGGAAAGTCATTCACTAAATGTGCCGCAGCCCGAATTAAAACATCGAAACCTTTTCGTGGCACGAGGCGACTGATACCGACAATAAGATCTGCGTTTTTGTCAATCAAAAAGTGTGCGCGCGCATCAATTTTTTGCTGTTGCGATAGCGGTCTAAACCTTTGGATATCAACACCAGGAGTCACAACTGAGATGTCCAAAATACGACCAGCCGCTCGCTGTGCTTCTTTTGCAGGATATGTACCTGAAGCAATCACTATCGAAGCTTTGCGCAAAACATTGCTTAGAACTTTTTTTGATACCGGAAGTCGTCCAGGGACAGTCACTTCCGCTCCGTGCAGAACAACTGCATACGGCAGGTCCAGCCACGGTCCAATGATTCCGAGTGGCACTGCAGGGTCAAGAACGATTAACTCAGCACCAACTTCGTGAGCCATTTCATTTATTCGTCGAGCCATAATCGGATGTGGAAGCAGAACTGGCTCAGGCGTTCGCCTAATTAAAAAATTTTGCGCGCTGTCAAATTCTCGTGAGCCTTGATATGGGCTTGTCAACACTGCAAAAGTTTCTGGTGGCAAGCGACGCCACCACTCGTACAGAAGATTCTGAATGCCACCAACTTTTGGTGGAAAATCATTCGTTACTAAAAGATGCTTCATCTGCTTCTACTTTACGCTTGGCAGCGAGTCGAGTTCAGCCTGCACAATTGGATCGCTATCGCTCGTCGGCAAAAACTGTTTTAGACCCAACCTGGCAGCAGCCCAAACTGCGTGGGCTCGTAAAACTGGATCAGGATCAACTAAATATTGTTTGAGAATTAATTGAGTCGCCTCGTCAGACGAATCACCAATGTTGCCGAGAATTATCAGAGCGTTTCGGCGCAGCCACTTTGGGTCACGATCAGAGATATACCATGACTTGAATTTCGTCAGCAGAGTTTGATCATCTAGAGCAAGAATTGACATCACATCAACCCACGCTCTTGGTTTGACACCAGAGCTTTCGACAATTGCTCGGCGAACTGTTGGCGGACAAACCTCTTGGCAATCATCACAGCCGTAAAGGCGATCGCCCAATGCGACGCGATACGCGGGATCAAATATTCCAGGTTTCTGCAACAACCATGACAAGCATTTTCGAGCATCAACAACGCCCGGAGCGATTATCGCTTGCGTTGGACAATTATCTAGACAGCGGCGGCACGAACCACAGCCATCTTCAACCAAAGTTGCAATTGGTCCTAGTGGTGCATCTGTGATCACACTGCCAAGTACAAAATAACTTCCCGCACCTTCAATTAGAAGATTTGCATTTTTGCCATACCATCCAAGACCTGCTTGATAGGCGACTTCACGATCAACTATTGAATTGTCATCAGCCAAAACAATTGCCCGCCAACCGTCGTCTTTGAGTTGTAACGCAATTTTTTGTAGCCCCTCTTTAAGTAGCTCGTAATAATCAACCCACATATATCGGGCCACTCGGGCCGAGACTTCACTCGGGCTTGGCGGCATCTCTGTGGCATACGATCGGGCACCAACGATTATTGATTTTGCCGACGCCATCGTGCTTGTCGGATCGGTGCTTCTTACTGGATTGCGATAAGTGAATTGCATCTCGTTGTGCAACCCAAGCGATTTTCTTTCGGTCAGTGCAGTTCGAGCGCGATGCAACACTTGCGCGTTAGTTATGCCGACTCGGTGCAACCCTGCTGCAATACCAATTGCAATAAGTTGCTCGCCATAGCGAACTGATGAAATCGCCGAGTCTTTTGAAGGCTCTGCCCGAACCGATTTATTGGCTGTTTTTTTAGCTAACTGCACGATGCCGAAGCGTAGGCACCATTCCGGCATTTGCAAGCATTCTTAGAGTTCTTTGTTCTTCTAGGTTTAAAACCACTGCAGGCTCACTGGATTCGTCGCAAAAGAACGAGACAACACAATCATCACACGCGGCACTCGCCCGCATGACGCAAGTATCGCAATTAATCTCGATTGCACCATTGTTTGGAAACTCTTGGCCTGTAACTGGAATTCGGGGGGAATTTTGCACTCTTGGTCTCCTCTGATTTGTCTTGATATTGATTGCGTTAATCAATACTGCCTAGAGGGTGTGGCAGAGTTTTGACAGATCTAAATTGCGAGAAGTTGTGCGCCTCGTTCGGCAATCCGCAAAACCATGGTTGACCCGTGATGCGGCAACTTTTCTACAATATGTTGAGCATCGGTGTGACTACACATCGCCGCAACTGTCGGACCCGAACCAGATAGCCAAGCGCACCAAACACCAGCCTCGAGCAAAATATTTAAAGCTGCTTGCGATCCGGGAACTTTTTTGAACCGAACATCTTGATGCAACCGATCTTGCGTCGCGATACGCAGCGCCGAAATATCGCCAGCCGCTAGTGCCGCAACCAACAGCGCAGTGCGTCCGACATTAAATACCGCATCTGCAAACGGCAATGTCGTTGGAAGTTTGGTACGAGATTCTTTGGTTGATGTCTGCTCCTGTGGTACCCAAACAATTATCGCGGGGTCTAGTGGTGAAGGAATTCGAACAGTTGCGCCGGCCACACTGGCAACTACTCCACCAAGTAAAGATGCCGCAACATTGTCAGGATGTCCTTCAAGTTCTGTTGCGATCGCTAAAAGTTCTGTTTGCGCATCAGCAAAAACACTTTCATCTGTACCATTTTTTTGCGCATGCGCGAGCGAAACACCTGCGATTCGTGCGGCTCCACTAAACCCCATGCCTTTACCCATCGGCATTTGTGAGCGAACCCACAACGGGCCATGTCCTCCGCAATGATTAAATGCCACGAGCGTTGGATGATTAGACGTTGCTTCAACTGAATCTGCGGGAGACGAACCAAAGCCTGCTTCAAGATGTAACGACAGTGCCATACCAAGCACATCAAAACCAGGTCCAATGTTTGCAGAACTTGCAGGCACGCGAACAGCGACAGAATTATTTAACGTGTTCATAGTCTCGGATAATTTTAGTGTGCCATGTGCTTGGCAGCATCAACACTTACGCGAATCACTTCATCTAATACATCTCGCGCCGCACCAGAATCTATTGACGCTTTTGCCATCTCGACGCCTTGTGACATGTCAACAGCCTTGCCAGATACGACGATTCCGGCTGCTGCATTAAGTACCACGATGTCTCGAATTGCATTCTTAGTTCCGTCTAACATTTCGCGAAACATCTTCGCGTTGTCGCGTGGTTCTCCACCTCGAACTGCAGCAACATCTGCAAAAGCAAGACCAAGCGAACTTGCATTAATCTCAAATTCTCGCAATTTGCCGTTTTGCATTTCGACAACTGGGCATGGACCGCTCAATGAAAGTTCGTCAAGTCCGCCGTGTCCATGCACGACCCATGCCCGCTTTACTCCTCGTGTGACCAATGCATGAGCCATCACGCTGGCTGCCTTAGGGTCTCCGACGCCGACAACCATAAACGAGACTGGTGCAGGGTTGGCCATTGGTCCAAGCAAATTAAAAACTGTTGGTACACCAATTTCTCGGCGTGATGGACCGGTGAAACGAAATGCTGGATGAAATCTTTGCGCAAAGCAGAAACCAAAACCTGCTTCTTCAACACACCGTGTAACACTTGGGCCATCTAATTCAATAGCGACACCAAGAGCTTCAAGTACATCGGCTGCGCCACTCTTTGAAGATGATGCACGACTGCCGTGTTTACAAACTGGTATTCCTGCGCCTGCAACAACCATTGACGCCATCGTTGAAATATTCACTGAATAACTGTGATCGCCACCGGTGCCGACAATATCTATCGCCCGCTCAGCAATTTCATCGCTCAAAGCAACACGCTCTGCTGCGCGACGCACTTCAGCCAACATTCCTTCAAGCTCAACTTCTGTTTCACCTTTTGCACGAAGCGAAATAATAAATGCAGTTATCTGTGATGGCGTGGCCTCACCCGAAAGCACTGACCTCATCGCTGCACCAGCATGACTGGCCGTCAAATCTTTACGCGACAGCAACTGAGAAATTATTTGTGGCCAACCACCAGCGGAATCTATTTCACTCACACGAACCCGTTACTAAGCAATGCGCCGTCCAACGCGCAATAACCGACGGCGTTCGCGAGCCGATACTCCACCCCACACTCCTTGTTTCTCGCGACTGTCAAGTGCATAATCAAGACACGCTATGCGCACTTCACATGTTTTGCAGATTGAAATCGCTTCGTCAGAACTCTCTTCGTTGTCCGGATAAAAAATATCCGGGTCAAGGCCTTGACATGCTCCCTTAACCCGCCAAGAAACATCAAACTCAAGCACTCGAACCCCCTTGTTCTCGTAGCAAGGCAGACTCTAGAACTTATGCACATACTCACGCCAATCCGCATAAATTGACAAATCAGGGCGCGCCGAACGCGCTAAGTTCACCTAGTTTTGTAAATCGCCGAGTAGTTCAACCACGGTAAATTCAGCAAGTTCAATTGCTTCTATGTAATTCGGAAAAGTTGAAACCAACTGCACTGAGCCTCTAGCAAAATTTTCGACCTGTTGAGCAGAAAATTCAAAACGGATGTAGTGCACTGCTGCAGTTACATTTTCGCGCGTTAATTGCTCGGCATGGGCCTCTTCAACGACTGCTTTTACAATTTCGCCATTGGATAATTTGAGAGCGATCGTCCTCTCGATTCCGACGAGCTTTGGCAACCATTCACGCACTTGCGCATCGGAAGTCAATTCAATAAATAGTGTCGCTGAAAGTTGACCCGCTTCTGGGATTAGTGGCTTGTACGCCTTGAGTTCTTCAAGCACACCTTCATCTGTCAAAACCTTCTCAACACGCAACATTTCTTAAATTTGTGCTTGCATCATCTCACGATTTTCAAACATCACCGTGATCATCGTTCCGAGCGAGATTCGACGGCGGCGTTTGATTTCAAATACCACAGTTTGACGTACTGCACGAATGCGTTCGTATGCTCAGTGATCCAAAATATCAGCGAACGATAATTTTCGGCTTGCCGATGCTATGTCTGTATTCATTTTGACTTGCCTCCTTTTGGCTTTGTCTCTTCTGGTTTAAATCCGTATGCCTTGGCAATTACTTCTAATGGATGCAACGGCGTCTCGCCGGTCTGTTCGGTAATTGCTGTATTCGCCAAATGACAGTCACCGGCAACAACTTCAGAGTCGGCGTCACGAACCATGTTGCCGAGTTTTTCTGCAATAGGAATAGACAATTCGGCGTTCTCGGCGCGCAAACCCCACATTCCGTCAATACCTGAGCACTGTTGAACCAATTTAATTTTTGAACCTGTCAGTTTCATCAAGTCGCGACTCTTGAGTCCGATATTTTGCGCACGCAAGTGACACGGCGTGTGATAGGTGATCGACTCCGGAACTTCACCGACAAAATTTGTATCAAGTGCTGAGCCCTCGGTCTTGTGAACTTTCATTAAATATTCTGCTGCGTCGTAAGTATTATCTGCCACGAGTTGAGCATCTGGTCCGCCAACATAATCAAGGTAATCTTTTTTCAAAACATAACCACATGTCGGTTGTGGCACGACGATGTCGGTGCCATTGCGGACTTCGGCCGCGAGTGTTGCGACGTTTTTAATTGCAACTTTTGTGAACTGTTCCATGTCTCCACTGTGCAGAAACGGTGCGCCACAACAACCAGCGTCACTAATTGAGCAATCAATGCCGTTATGTTCGTAGACCTTGACAAGGGCATGCCCGATCGCTGGCTCTTGATATTCAACAAGACATGTCGGGAATATCGTGACGCTGCCTTGTGACGTTTTGATTTCAGCTTTTGTTCTGCGACTAAACCATGTCGAGAATCTTTGTCTAGCAAATGCCGGCAAAAGCCGAACACTTGAAACTCCAGCAGTAGCCTCGACGACTTTACGAATTAGCGAACCAGGTTTGGCGCGCATGACTCTGTTTGCAATCGGTCCAGACGAAGTTGCAACCATTCCGAGAACATCGGTGAGGCCCAGCATCGCTGTTGTTATTTTGCTTCGCACCGAAATATGACCGTTTTCGCGTCGCATCGCGTCTACACGCAACATCAACCTCGGAAAATCTAAGGCCCACTCATGGATTCCTGGTGTGTATGGACAATTGACATAACACAATTTGCATTGAAAACATTCGTCAGCGACATGGTCTTGTTGCGCTGGCGTCATCTTGCCAGCATCTTGGTCATCATGTGCGGCGATATAACTAAACAGCGTTGGAAACGACGGACAAAATTTGAAGCAAAGGCGACAGCCATGACACAAGTCGTAAACTCGCGTCATCTCTTGGCGAGTGTCGGCCTCATCTAAATAAATTGGATTCAGTGGATCATAGGTAATTGTCATAACTTAAAAACTCTCGTCACGTTATTTGGGGGTTTTTTGTTGGTGCCACCAACTTTGGCTGAAGGCACCAACACATTTTGACTCGCTATTACTTACCTAACAATTTCGCTCTAGCCGAGCGCTTTGAGACCTTCGCTGAATCGACCGGCATGGCTCTTCTCTGCGCGAGCAAGAGTTTCGAACCAGTCAGCGATTTCTGTGAATCCTTCTTCGCGAGCAGTCTTTGAAAAATCTGGATACATCTGTGTGTACTTATAGGTCTCACCAGCAAATGAAGCCTTGAAGTTGTCTGCAGTATCACCAATTGGCTCACCAGATGCTGGGTCGCCAACTTCTGCGAGGTAATCCAAGTGACCGTGTGCATGTCCGGTTTCGCCTTCGGCGACTGAACGGAACAATGAAGCCGCATCTGGATAACCCTCAATGTCTGCCTTCTGTGCGAACCACAAGTAGCGTCGATTCGCTTGGCTCTCAGCAGCAAACGCTTCCTTGAGATTCTCATGTGTCTTGGTGCCATTTAGTTTGGCCATGATGTTTCTCCTTTTTTTGTGTTTTGATTTTTGATTAATTAATTACTTGCTTTATCTTTCGCCTGGGATTCAGGAGATCTAACTTGTTGTTTATGGTTGCATCGGTTGCACCGCCCACAAAAAACAACTCCTACTTCGTTTACCGCAAAACCGCCGCCCCTTCGCAGGCTCATTTTCGGCGACGTCAAAATGTCAACATCGTGCATTGCTCGGCATGATTCACAAACAAAATGATGGTGATCTCCGGTGTTTGGGTCAAACCTTGTCGCACCGATACCGACGTCAACTAGTTGCAACTCGCCCATCTCGGCAAGTTCCCCGAGAGTTTGATAGATAGTTCGAAGCGAGATTCCGGGCATCTGTTTGCTGGCGATCTCGTAAAGAGACTCTGCTGTTGGGTGACTTTTATTTTGATGCAATCGCGAGAACAGCAACTGTCGTTGTGGCTTGAGTTTCAACTGTTTGTCGCGAAACACTTGAGCAAGTTCAGTTGGCGAACGCATGCAATGAGATTAGTTAGCTTATTTCTGATTTGCATCTAATGCTAATTGACAATTAAGGTGACTTATGGCAAATTTGTTTCGCTTCGTCTCTTCAGGCTTAGGTCATTAACTCGCCTTGCCTTAGGCTGTGCCAATGCCCCAACCGATTAACGGACCACAAAACCGCATTGAGACACTTGCGAAATTAAAAGCTCAGACTTTTGACATTGTTGTTATTGGCGGTGGCGTAACTGGGCTTGGCGTGGTACTTGACGCAGCATCCCGCGGACTAAGTGTGGCCCTAGTTGAGCGTGACGACCTCGCCTCAGGGACATCGTCAAAGAGCAGCAAGTTAATTCATGGTGGTCTTCGCTATCTACAACAGGGCGAAGTTCGACTTGTATACGAAGCCTTGCACGAGCGTCAACGACTCAAACGCAACGCTCCGCACCTTGTACAAACCCTCCCATTTATGATTCCAATCCTCAAGCGAGAAGGCGTCGTTTCGAAAAAAATTGCACGAGCACTTGGCTCGGCTATGTGGATGTATGACTTGACCGGTGGCTGGCGAATCGGAAAACTTCATCGCCGACTCAAAGCGGATAAAGCATTTACTCATTTGCCGACGATGCAAAAAGAGCGCCTCAGTTCCGCATACGTCTATTTCGATGCGATGGCTGATGACGCACGAGTTTGCATTGCCCTCGCCCGCACTGCAATTAATAATGGTGCAGTAATTGCAAATTACACAAGAGTCGACAAAATATTGCACGACAGCAATGGTCGCGCGTGCGGAGTTCAAGTTACTCCGAACGGTAAACAATCTTTTGAAATTCGATCACAAGTCGTGATCAACGCGGCTGGCGTTTGGTCAGACGAAGTTCTGACCACCGACCTTGGATACAACCCAGACAGCATTCGACCAGCCAAAGGCGTTCACCTGACCGTGCCATGGAAGAAAATACGCAACGACATAGCTGTTGTCATTCCGGTTCCAGGTGACAAGCGAAGTTTATTTTTAGTTCCATGGATTTCAAATTACGACGGAACATATCAGTACACATATGTGGGCACTACTGATACCGATTATCAAGGTGCGATCAACGATCCACAATGCACCAGCACAGATATTGACTATGTACTCAAAGCGCTAAATGCCGCTGTTACGACTGGCATTACTCGTGAAGACATAACCGCAGTGTGGTCTGGGTTGCGACCACTCGTCAAAAGTGTCAGCAACGAAAAAATTAGTTCAAGAACCGCCGATCTCTCACGTCGACACAAAGTTGCAACATCGAAATCGGGAATGATCACGGTGACTGGTGGAAAACTCACGACATACCGCAAAATGGCGCAAGACGCCGTAGATGCTGCACTTCTAACACTGAACAAGCGCTCAAGTTGCAAAACGAAAAACTTATCGCTTGTCGGCGCAAAATTGAAGACAGCGAAAACTAACGACGCCCAAGATCAACATCTCTTTTCTAGATTTGGCAGTGAATCAGAAATAATCAAGAATTTAATCGCCGACGATATAAGTCTCGGCGAACAGTTGATTCCTGGGCTGCCGTATCTGCGAGCAGAAGCAGTATTCGCAGTTACCCATGAACTGGCGACAACTCTTGACGACATTCTCTCGCGTCGAACGAGAAGCCGAATCATTAACCGTCGAGCCACAGTTGCTAGTGCGCGCAACGTTGCAGAACTAGTTGCACCGTTGCTTGGTTGGTCTGAACAGGAAATCAATAACGAAGTACTCGCATTTGTTGACTCGTGCGCCCAAGAAGATGAAGCCGCAATTTCTAACTAAAGGCAACTTACCCATGACTACACAGCCAACAGAGCCGACGCAGCCGAAACAACCAATTGAATTTTCAACAGATATTTCTCAGATCACTGATCGATACCAAACAAACTCAACACCACTCTCAGTCGAGTTTTTAGCAGGACTAAATAAACTTTGCGCTAGTTCGACAGAACTTGCCGATCGCGTTCAGCATTCGCGGGATTGGTGGCCATTGGCAATGCACTGGTCGCTAAATGCACAAACTGCTAAGCGTGCTGATGCGATTTGTCGACCAACAACAACAAAGCAAGTGAGCGAAGTAGTTGTCTTGTGCGAAAAAAACTCTGTCCCAGTAACAGTTTCTGGCGGGCGTTCTGGGGTCTGCGGTGCTGCCATCCCATTATTCGGTGGCGTTGTGATTGACATGACATCGCTCGCGGGCGTTATCAGTGTTGACGAAATTTCTGGACTTGTTGAGGTCCTTCCCGGTACCTTCGGGCCAGATCTTGAAAATGTTCTTCGGGAAAAACACGGTTTATCCGTTGGCCACTTTCCGCAATCGTTTGATATCTCAACTGTTGGCGGATGGATTGGTTCGCGCGGAGCCGGCCAGTTTTCAACTCGCTACGGCAAAATCGATGACATGGTTGCCGGCCTTGAAATCGTGCTTGCAGACGGATCAGTGATTCTGACAGGCACAGAACCAGCAGGTGCTTCAGGACCAAATTTAACTTCACTGTTTATCGGCAGCGAAGGATCGCTCGGAGTAATTACAAAAGTTTGGCTTCGTGCTCATCCGGTTGCCCCAAATGAGCGCCGCGCTGCATATATGTTCGGTTCATTTGCGCAAGCCGTTGAAGCAATGCGACTAGCAATTCGCTCGGGAGCAACTCCAGCAGTGTTGCGGCTTTATGACGAGCGCGAGAGCAAGCGTGCCCATGGTGGTGACGGGTCGCAGTGCGCATTATTGGTGCTCGATGAAGGCGAACAAGTATTGATTGACGCAATGATGCAAGTTGTCGACAATGCATGTCGTGCCAATAATTCGCAAACTGCCGATGTTGCACTTGTCGAACATTGGATGAGCCATCGTAACGACACAAGTGGATTGCAAATTTTATCTAAAAAAGGTTTCGTGATTGACACAATGGAAGTTTCGGTAATTTGGTCTCGCGTCAATACGGTTGCAGAGTCGGTAAAGAAAGCAATCATGACCGTGCCTGGAGCGCGTAGTGCAAGTTGCCATATTTCTCACAGTTACATTGACGGCGCTTGTATTTATTTTACTTTTGTTGCTGAGCCGTCAAGCAGTAATCTCAACGCAATCGAATTGACTTACGAAGCGATTTGGAATGCAGCCCAAAACTCGGCTCTTGACGCTGGGGCCAATCTTTCACATCATCACGGTGTCGGAATAAATCGCGCCAAGTTTATGAAGCGCGCACTTGGGCCAGCACACGATGTTCTGACTGCGATCAAATTTGCACTTGACCCAAAAGATATTTTGAACCCAGGCAAGTTCGCAATCGCATCTAAACGCGGCGAAGCAACAACTAAGCGGTAACAACTTGAGCATCTTGGTAGTAGATGTCGGCACGAGCGGTCTGCGCAGCGCAATCGTCCGCCAAGATGGCTCAATCAATTTTTTAAATTATGAAGAGTGTCGACCGGACACTCCTACTGCTGGCCAAGTTGAATTTGATGCACAAAAAATGGCTGATGCGGTTTTGCGAGTCTGTAATTTGACGATTAGTCAATCAAAGAAAACTGACAAAATTCAAGCCGTCGGAATCACAAACCAGCGAGCTTCAACAGTGATGTGGAGTAAATCGACTGGCAAACCCCTCGGGCCGGCACTCGGCTGGCAAGATCTACGCACAGTTTTTGAATGCATTACTGCGGCATCAGAGCACGGAATAAAACTTGCCCCAAATCAGACTGCGACAAAAGCGGCGTGGATGATTCAGAACTACGTCGTGGCTAATAATCTTGACCACAACGATGTACGGATTGGCACAGTTGATTCGTGGATTGCCGCTGTACTTTCAAAAAATGAATTACATGTAACCGACTCAAGCAATGCTTGCGCAACTGGTTTATCGACACTTGATGCATCATCTTGGTCGGAAAGAATCTGTGGAATCCTAAAGGTTGACATTGGTTTACTCCCAACAATTGTGAAATCAACAAGAATCATCGGTAAGGCCACGGCGCTTGAAGGCGCACCACCGATTGCTTGCTTGATTGGCGATCAGCAGGCATCGTTAATCGGCCAAGGCTGCATCACGAGTGGTGCAACAAAAATTACTTTCGGTACTGGCGGAATGCTTGATGTATTCACCGGAGGTAACGGACCAACCCGAATGCAGCGTTCAGAAAATGGAAGTTACCCACTCGTGGCATTTAGCGATGAGACAACTACACATTGGGCAGCCGAGGCAATAATGCTTTCCGCTGGAACAAACATCGAATGGTTGCGCGATGATCTGCAAATTATTTCAACGAGCCAAGACAGTCACAACATTGCGTCGCAAGTCGAAGATTCCGGTGGCGTGGTTTTTGTACCGGCGCTATTTGGTCTTGGCACACCACACTGGGATTACGGCGCACGCGGCACTTTGCTCGGTCTAACTCGTGGCACAACCCGAGCCCATGTCGTGCGCGCAGTCCTCGAAGGCGTTGCTCATCGTGGCGCTGACATGCTGCAAGCCGTTATTTCCGACACACAAGTCTCGATTAATTCAATTCGCGTCGACGGCGGGATGAGCCAGAATCCGACTTTTGTCCAGTCTCTAGCCAACACAACAGGGCTGAACATTGAGATATCACCAGTCGTTGAAGCAACTACTCTTGGCGCGGCATTTCTGGCTGGCGTCGCAGTCGGTGTTTGGAGCTCAATTAGTAACGCTACGAATACAACGAAGCCTGCTCGAATCGTTTCGCCGACGCTAATACTCGATCGTGCACAATGGCACGAAGCGATCACCCGTTCTCGCGGCTGGATTCCATCATTATCGAGTCTTGACTTCTAAATTCGTCTAGATTTAAACGATGCTTTCAGCCACTGACATCAAACATCTGGGACTCACCCAGACCCTCGAATTAACAACACGCGACTTATATAAATTCGTTGTTGGCCGTAAATCCCTGAGCGACGACGAAAGCCAGATGCTCGCCCAGTTTCACTCACACCATGTCGCCTACGAGCAAACGATAAATGGACTCCTCGGTAAGAACGCAGTTTCCGAACGAGACGAAGCAATGTATGTAGGTTTTCTGCAAAAACTTTCGGAGTCACCAAATGTTTGGACTGCACTGTTACAAATTGAAAATTCACTTATAACAACTCACACAAAGTCAATTGAAAGCATTGAATCTGCAAAAGTCGCTGCGGTTATCGCTTCAATGATCACAATCGAAGCACGCCATGCAGCAATTCTTGCAACGATGACTTCGACAAATCTTTCTCTAGCTTTAGACAACAAAGAATCTGTGTTGGTTGTGTCATGATCGCTCTAACACGACGTGAATTGCTTCGACTAAGTGGTGTATCAATTGCATCTGGTCTTGTTTTGGCCGCCTGCGGCAAACAAGCGGGAGTCATTGACGACAATGCAATTACGATTCTCGGCAAGTCACCTGTTACGACACCGCTGGCTGATGCCGAAGTTACTGATGCTGTGCTGCTTCGTACTGCTGCATCGCTTGAGTACAACGCGATTGAAACTTATGCAACTGCTCTTGAATCCAAACTTCTCACTGGTGATCTCAAGAAAGTTGCTGAGATGGCAAAGCGTTTTTCTGAAGATCACCAACAACACGCAGATGCAGTCAATGCACTGGCTGTAAAACTTGGGGCAAAAGAATACCTTTGTGGCAATTCTCGAATCAACGATGCATACCTTGCGCCAGCGTTAAAAATAATTACCGATTCCGATAATTCAAATTCGGCAATGGACATCGTTGCACTTGCTCATGCTGTAGAAAATCTTGCCGCGCAAACATACCAAGGTGTTGTCGAGTTGCTAAGCGACCCAATGTTGCGCGCTGATGCAATGCGAATCGGGCAACAAGAGGCAAGACACGCGGCACTTCTCGCACAAGTTTTGAATCCAGGTCTTGACCATGTCGGTCCGACATCAGATGAGAAGACTGGCAAACCAAATATTGCTGCAGTTCCGTCAGCGTTTGGCTCACTTGCAAATATTCAACTGACGGTCGGAAAGCCAAAGCCTGATGGCTCGCGAACTATTCTTCTCCTTGAAACACCAAGTCTGAACTCGCTCGTCTACGACTTTGTCGCCTGCCAAGCGTAAAACTTCTCCAATACACTTAAACCAACGGTGAGTCGGTCAGACGACCGCAGTGTTGTTGTGTTCGCACAGCAACATTGAGGAAAGTCGGGACTTCGCAGGACAAAGTGCTGGTGAAAGCCAGGTCGGGGCGACCTGATATTTCGTGCAACAGAAAATAAACCGCCGATGAACGATCGTCGCAAGACTTTTGTAACAGGTAAGGATGAAACGGTGCGGTAAGAGCGCACCAGCGCAGTTGGCAACAATTGCGGCTTGGTACGTCACTTGAAGCAAGGCCATGCAGAGGGCATGAACTGTCCGTTTGCTTTCGAGCAACCCTCGGGTAGGCCGCATAGATGGATGGTCGTCAGTAACGACAGGAAACTGTCGAAGCTACAAAATCCCGCTTATCGACCGACTCACTGTTACCCAAAATTTGTAATCTATTAACTACTTTTAGATGCCCGTTGAAGTGAGCCGACTTTGAAAAATGCGCGGCGGTTATTGGTATTGGATAGCAAGAAATATCGCCAAGCGATGATGCATGCGACAACACCGAAAAGTTCGAGGGGCAAATTCACTAGTCCACGATCAATCGACGGTAAAGATTTATTGCTTAGCGCTGTGCCCGTGAACGGCCACCAAAAAACTATCGTGTCAGTAAACGCACCGTCATATATCAAGTGCATGAACATACCGATTGGTATTGCTAGCAACCTTTGACGAATCGGGCGACGACCTGCAGTTGCGATCATTATAAAAAACAGCACCGAGATGCTTGTTACCACACTGTGCATTGGTCCTACTGCCCCGCGCAGACCGTCAACAAGGTCTGGCATCAAAGCCGCAATTGCCAGCAGTCGATAATCAAACTTCGGATCACGAAACACAAACCAAACTGACCAAATTGAAGTTGCAATAAACCAAAAAAACACAGTTACCTTAACTAATCACTAGATAGTCACTAGATAGTCACTAGACAACTAAATAGCAATCGCAATTCGGGCATTCAGGCAATTCGCCATCTGCGATCTTCTTAAGTGCCGCCAGCTCAACTGTTGATAGATCAAGATGGCACGACTGACAAGTTGCGCTGTGTAAATCGGCCACCGCTGGCGTAGTTCGCTTGTTTCTTTTCAGGTCATAAAGCTTGATTAATTTCTCATCAATACTTGAAGAAGTAGTTGTTCGTCTTGTGTTGAGGTCAATTTGCGATTGCTCACACTGCGCAATAGCCGCCGAAAGCGCATGTGTGGCTTGCTCTATAATTTCATTTTGTTTGACTATTTGATTGTTTAGTTCAGTTTGTTGTCGATCAAACTGTTCAACTACTTCTAAAAGCTCAAGTTCTCGGTCGTCATTGGCACTTCGAGCAGCGGTCGCAGTCGCAATCTCGTTTTGCAAAGCTTCTGCTTCTCTTGGGGCGATAATCGTCTTGAGTTGCTGAGCATATTTAGCAATTGATGTCTCGCATTTATGGTTTGCGACTTCTAAAGTTTCAATGTCTTTTTTAGCAGCCGCAAGTTGTGCATTGACACCGATTAATTCTTTTTTGAAACCATTATTTACGGTTGTCGCTGTAGCAAGGTTCGTACGCTCTTCAAGTCTCGCAAAACGATGTTTAAGTTGCAGCAACGCAGTATCAATTTTCTGCAAATCTAGTAATGGTTTCAGCGCGGTCACTATGGAGCACCAGTTGTTGTTTGAACATTATTTTGTAATGGTTTACTGCAGTCAAAGAAATACAGACCAAGATTCGTAGACGGCACAGGTGAATAAGGGTTCGAGTCAGTTGGAGCAATCGTCGTCCCAGGAGTAAGCACGCTGATCACCACAGTATTGGCAACAGTCGACTCTGCGCCCTCTACGGCGACAGTTGTCGTAGTTGTTTTGGCATCTTTTTTACTTAGCGGAACTGTTTTGGCAGGGATTGTGCCAGAGACGACTTGCGCTGGGCATTCAACCCCTGGCAAATAAAGTCGCAACGGCTGACGAGTCGGCGCCGGAGGTTTCGGAAATTCAACTACATCCAGACCTTCGTGGACAACATCCATATATGACTTCCAGATCATTGCGGGAAACATTGAACCTTGCACACCATCTCTCCCAGCGATTACCGGGGCGAATTCTGGAATATTGCGAGAAGTCATCTTGGTGTAACCCTTTGGATCACCAACCCAAACTGCTGTTGCAAATTGCGGAGTGAAGCCAACGAACCACGCGTTGGTGTTGTTGTCTTGCGTGCCGGTCTTGCCTGCTGCCGGACGCTTGCTGTCGAGTGGAGTTCGTTTTGCCGTGCCCTGTTCAATTACTCCGCGCATCACATCTATTGCATTATTCGCAACTTCAATCGGCAATGTTTGCTCTGGCGCAGGTGTTGCATATTGATACAAAATAGTGCCGTTTGAATCTTCAATTCGATCAATCATGTACGGCTCGCGATGCACACCAGAATTCGCCAAGGTTTGAATTCCCGATGCCATATCCATTGCGCTCATTTCATTTGCACCTGTGGCGAGACTTGCGTATGGCTGAATCGTAAAAGTTTCTTTGCTCAACCATTCAGAGGATGCCATGCGGTAGATCGTTGACACGACACGATCAAGACCCACGATCTGAGACAACTTGGCGTACGCACAGTTGATTGATAGCCAGGTCATCACTCGAAGTGGCGCAGTCGCTTGACTAACACCTTTAGTGATCTCAAAAGGTTCTTCTAAATTTTCTGGGTTGGGCAAGGTACACGGCAAAGTTCCGTCGATTAAGTCCTCAGGCTGCACGCCAGCCTGCAATGCGGCAGAAAGAATAAAAAACTTAATGCTTGAACCAGTTTGTCGTCGGCGTAATGCCATGTTGACTTCACTTTGTTCAGCTTTGAAGCCGGGTCCGCCGACCATCGCACGGATCGCACCTGTTTTAGAATCAAGTGAAATTAGCGACGCTGTAATGCCCGCTCTATTTTCCGGAAGTTTTTCTTTAACCGCTTGCTCGGCGGCAGCCTGTGCTTCTAAGTTCAGCGTGGTATAAATCTTTAAGCCACCCCGAAACAATGTGCTATGTCGCTGTTGATATGTCGTACCTAAAACATCGCTTCGATTTAGCAAATAGTCTTTTGTGAATTCAGTGAAATAAGTTCGCTCTAAGTTGTTATTTTGCACCTTGGCTAAAACTTCTGGAATCTCGGGCTTGTCGCCAATAATTGTTCTTTCTTCTTCACTGAGTAAACCCGTCTCTACAAGACGATCAAGAACTTCTACATACCGGCGGCGCGAACTATCTGGATGAGTTATCGGGTCATAAGTCGAAGGCGCTTGAATTAGCCCTGCGAGAAATGCGCCGTTGAGCAGAGTTAACTCGCTGACATCTTTGCCGAAATATCTCTCAGATGCGGCTTGTAAACCATAGGTATTGTTGCCGAGGTAAATAGTGTTCAGATACCGCTCAAGAATTGTCTTCTTCGGAACTTGCTTTTCCAGCATCGTTGCATAGCGAGCCTGAAGAACTTTGTAACGACCGTTGCGTTCAAATCCTGCTAAAAATTCATTCTTGACAACTTGCATCGTGATTGTGCTGGCACCTTGTTTGGCACCCAGCTGAGTGTTCGACAAGATTGCTCGCGTGAACGACCGAAGGTTGACACCCTTGTGCACGTTGAATTCGTTGTCCTCAAGCGCCAAAATCGCCGCTACTACTTCTGCTGGAATCTTGTCAATATTTAAGATCTGACTATTTTCTAGTTGATAGACGCCAATTTGTTTACCATTTTCATCAAAGACATAACTTCGCTCGGCAAGACCTGAAAACCCATTTAGGACTGGTGGCTTCTGATCATGTGCATTCAGAATTCCCCATGCTCTTGGGGCTATCGCAGTCAAGGTAGCCGTAATAAAAAGCGCACCCGAAATCATCACGATTGTGAGACGAGTGATCAGCAACCCCCGACTTGTGAGAGCTACGCGCAGAAAATTCTTCACGGCTTGATGATTCTAGTTGCGATTAAAGTTCACGAGCCTCAACAGTGACCTTTAACCCAATGGACGACTACTGTTTTATGATGACTCAAACCCCAAAAAATCTCCGTCCATTTAGATTTGGTATTCAAGCGAGTAAAGCCGGTTCGCGAAAAGAATGGGTTGAACTCGCAAAAACCACAGAGGATAACGGCTTTAGCTCGTTGACAATGCCAGATCACTTCACCGATCAACTCGCGCCAGTGCCTGCGCTGATGAGTGCCGCAGATGCAACTAAAAACTTGCGTATCGGTGCACTCGTTTGGGATAACGACTACAAACATCCAGTTGTACTCGCAAAAGAATTAGCGACGATGGATCTTCTGTCGGATGGCCGTCTTGAAATTGGAATTGGCGCAGGCTGGATGGCGACTGACTACGAACAATCTGGCATGGTTTACGATAAGCCTGGCGTACGCATTGATCGCTTTCTGGAAGGACTCGAAATCATCAAGCGCGCAATGACCGGCGAAAAGTTTTCATTCACTGGCCAGCACTACAAAATTACTGATTATGTTTCTGCTCCGTTGCCAGTGCAGCGTCCGTGCCCGCCAATTTTGATTGGTGGCGGCGGACCGAGAGTTCTTAAACTTGCCGCACAACTTGCCGACATCGTCGGCATTAATCCATCAATGAAAGATGGCGTGGTCAATGCCGAGACGATTACCCATATGACCGCAGAGGCTGTTTCTGAAAAAATCAAAATCGTAGAAAATGCTGCTGGTCCACGAATGCAAAATATTGAACTCAACATTCGCACTTTCTTGGTCAATATCCGCGAGAGCGCTGACGAAGCAATCAACGGCACGGCGAACATGTTCAAAGTTGACCCAAAGATGGTTGCAGATTCGCCGTTCGCTCTAATGGGGCCACCTGCGAAGATTGCAGAAGATTTGCTTGCGCGCCGTGAGCGTTGGGGATTGTCTTACATCATTGTCGGCGGCGAAGATGTCAACAGTTTTGCGCCAGTAATAAAAATTCTCGCCGGAAAATAACTAGTAGCTAATAACCAGGCACGATTGCGCGCTTAACGGGGCGGTCCCAACCAGGTTGACCAGTCGGCTTTGGACTCGGCCACAAACCTGGTCCCATCTCCATGATTCCGTGGTGCGTGTTGTATTCGCCAAGCAGATTCAAAAACGGTACCGCATCAAACGCTTCTGGCCCGCGCACGCCAGTTCCCTTCCAACTTCCGTTAGCAAGTAATTCAAGAGCAACGACCGGACACATCGCAGTTTGCCACAGCACTGCTTGCGAACCCCAGTCACGCATTGTCGTTTCATTGTCAGCAACGTGATACAAATAAACTTCGCGTGGCTTACCGTCGTAAGTTCCCTTGACCCATGTGCCTGCACATGTTCGACCATGCATCAAGTGACCAAGTTTTGCAGGATTAGGTAGTACCGCGGCCAACACATCTCGTGGCGAAACCGAAACATCACCGACGCGAATTTTCTCATTGCTGTCCAGACCCAAATATGCGAAGGTCTTAAGCCAGTCAATGAATTCTGCACCAAGACTGTATTTAAATGTGACTCGATTGCAATCAATCTCGCGCGGAATCATAATCACTTCCTCGTGTTCAACATTGACGCACTCGTAGGCACCGATGCCAGCCGGAAAGTGAAAAATCTCTGGTTCACTAAAGCAATCTGTCGTGAACAGACCGCGTTTTTTCTCCCAGACGACTGGCGGGTTCAAAGTTTCTTCAATTGTTGTCCAAATTGAAAATGTTGGCGCAAAATCTAAACCGTCAATAGATAAGTTCGAACCGTCACGCACGCCGATCTCGTCGATCGTGTCAAACAAGTGATCAGCGGCATAGCGCGCGAACACATTGCTCAAGCCTGGCTCGACACCCATACCCACAAGCGCAAGTAATCCTTTTTCTTTCCAGCGTTCATCTGAAGAAATTTGATCCTTGCCGAGTGGCTCGCCCACTTCTTCATACGGGTTAGTGGGGTGTGGCTTACTTAAATTCATCGCCATATCGAGGTAGGTGCATCCTGCTTCAAAGGCGGCTTCAAAAATAGGTTCATTCAAACGCGGGTCACAAGCGTTGACGATTACGTCGGCCTTAACCCTTTGCGCCAAAGCGACAATGTCTGTTTTACTGCGAGCGTCAACTTTGGCAGATGAGAATCGACCTGGGTCTTCGAGTTTGGCGATGATCTCGTCACCACGACCCGAGTTAATATCGGCCAATATAAACGAATCAAAAAAACTACGAGTTTCGGCAATTGAGGCCATACCGCCACCAACCCCACCGGCACCAATCACAAGAATGTTTGCCACAATAAGCCTGAGTACTTTTCTGGTCGTTACTCGGGTGTAACAACGATCAAAGTCTACCGCTGCAAATCAATCAAGTTTTTGCCTCAATCTCATTGCGCAGAAAGTTAAGCGCGCTAATGACCGACAACTGCCGCATTTGCTCACGGCCGATCGGTAGATGCATCGTCATCGACTTTGTTGAACCGTCAGGCATCGCCACACCAACACAAAGCGTGCCAACTTTTACGCCCTGCTGCTCATTCGGGCCAGCAACCCCAGTCAGAGAGAGCCCGATATCGCTACCTAAAGCTTTTCGAACCCCCGTGGCCATTTCTTTCGCGGCCGCCTCAGTTACAACTATTTCATTAGTAATACCTAAAACTTCATATTTAACTTCGCTCGCATAGCTGACAACGGCGCCTCGAAACACATCGCTAGCACCAGACACAGCAGTTAGCCGTCCCGACACAAGACCACCTGTCACCGACTCGGCTATCGCAAGTGTCAGATTTTTCTTGCGCATCAAATCAAGCACGACCGACTCCATTGTTTGCTCGTCAACGCCAAACACGATCTCGCCAACTTCACTTCTGACTTTTGCATCCCACACATCTATCAACTCAATAGCTTCTTGTTGCGTAATCGCTTTTGCTGTCAGTCTAACTTTGATACCCTCCCAGCCGCTTGCCAAAAAAGCCAACGTCGGATTACCGACTTTCTCAAGTTCGCTGATCACCCCGACGAGTCGCTCATTGAGCCCACTCTCACTATCGCCCCAAGTTCTCAACACGCGACTTTTAATTACTGATGCTTCGCCACTACGCATCAGCAAGTCGGGCAAAATTGCTCGCTCAAACATTTCGTAGAGTTCAAACGGCACACCTGGCACGGCATACATAACTTTGTCGCCGACTGGGCAAATCAAACCAGGCGCCGTACCGCGGCGCTGCTCAATAATCTTTGCCCCGCGTGGCACCATCGCTTGACGCAAATTATTCTCTGGCATTCGACGATTGCGTGCAGTGAACATTTGCTCAATCACCAGTGCAACTTCATCGTTCATTTCAAGTTCGACGCCCATTATCTCGGCTATGGCTTCACGGGTTATGTCGTCGTGAGTTGGCCCAAGACCACCACAAATAATTACAGCATCTGTTTGCTCAAGAGTTGAACGCAACGTAGCGACAATGCGACCAAGATTGTCACCAACTTTGACTTGAAATAGTGAGTCAATTCCGGCAGCAGCAAGTTGCTCACCCAACCACGAAGAATTGGTATCAACAATTTGACCTAATAAAAGTTCAGTCCCAATAGCAACAACACTGCACCTCATTATTTTTTTGCCCGCCGTAAAATAATGCTTGGCCGAAACGCTCTAACTGCATATTGCGCACCACTGATTATTGTCAGCGAGACCGCTAGCCACAATGTGATCTTCCATGCGTATGTCATATCGCGCGCACTAAATGGTGCAAGTGCAAAACCGACAGAAACTTGCTGACTAAGAGTTTTGACTTTGGCAATTTTGCTTGCTGGGACCGATACACCTTTTGCACCAACGACGACGCGATAGACGCTGACGATTACTTCACGAATTGCGATTATCACAACTGGCCAAATTGAAAACATTCCGCGATTAACGAGCGTGAACATCGCGCCAAGCACGAGCACCTTGTCGGCAAGCGGGTCAAGAAATGCGCCACTCTTAGTTGCACCATGTCTGCGCGCTAAATATCCGTCTAGAACATCGCTAACGCACAGCGCAAACCATAACCAGGCCGCAAGCCAAGAACCTGTGTTGTCAAGTGACACGACGGTAAACAGAAGTGGTGAAACCAAAATTCGCGAAACAGTAACTGCATTAGCCCAAGTTGCGAGTGCGTTTGGATCTACTGGCATTAGTTACCTGCTGACCGCATCTGCCGAAGCACCAACTGCCACGAGATCTGGGCCAAAAGCGTTGGCGATTTCAATTGATACGAAACTTCCCACTTCTAAAGTCTCGCTGACATGAATTACTCCGTCAATTTCTGGGGCTTCTCGATGGCTTCTACCAACGCCTGTTGAATCTACGAGCACTTCTAGTGTTTCGCCAATTAAGTCGTCACGCCGACGAGCCGTAATTTGATCTTGCATTTCACGCAATTCGCCTAATCGCTCGTTCATTAGTGATTTGTCTACATGATCAGGCAAGTTCAGGGCATAAGTGCCCTCTTCCGGGCTAAACCCAAAGAAACCACACCAATCAAGTTGCGCATCTTCGACGAATTGCAACAATTGGTCATGATCTTCTTCAGTTTCGCCTGGGTACCCAACAATGAAATTGCTTCGCATCGCTGCTTGCGGCTCGCGCTTACGAATATCTTCAATTCGATTTAAAAATCTCGTGCCATCTCCCCATCGGCGCATTCGACGCAAATGTTGTTTGGAAACATGTTGCAACGAAAGATCAAAATATGGCACGCCGGTTGCGCAAATCGCGTCAATCAAGGCATCGCTCAAGTCACTTGGATATAGATAAAGCAACCGAGTGCGCTGGACTTTGCTGGCAACACGATTTACTAAATCAACAATTGAACCTGCACCAAGTTCTTCGGGCCGATCTTTGCCATAACTGGCAAGATCTTGTGCTACGAGAACGATCTCTTTGACATCAAGTTGGTCTACTTCAGCGAGGATCGATTCAACATCACGACTTCGTTGAGGCCCGCGAAAACTTGGGATCGCACAAAAACCACAATTACGGTCACACCCTTCAGCAATTTTTATATATGCCCAAGGAGAATTTGATTTAGGTCGTGGCAAGTTCAGCAAATCAAACGAAGGTATCTGTTCGCCAGCCACAGCCAGCGACTTTTTAGTAAGCGTTATCGGCACTCCGAAACCCGCAATATGGTCAGCCTCAGGCAGAGATTCAGCAAGTTCAGACCCATATCGCTCGGCCATGCAACCCGTGACAACGACGCGTGCGCCATCTTTGCGTTGCTTCGAAAGCGCCAGCACTGTGTCAATCGATTCTTTTCTGGCGTCTTCAATAAACGCGCAAGTATTTACCACTACAAGATCAGCCAAACTCACATCATCTGTCCGCTCAAGACCGTCGAGCATCAAGGTGCCGATTATCTTGTCTGAGTCAACATCATTCTTTGGACAACCAAGCGACTCAAGATAGAAGCGCTGTGTCACGGGTTGTAATGCTATCTAACTGAAATATCCTTACTAACTCGCCTTTTGAATCAGTTCTAGCTCTTCGACGCTCATCAAAACTTCGCGAGGTCTTGAGCCCTCACTCGCGGCAACTACCCCACGTTGTTCAAGCATGTCCATAAGACGACCGGCGCGCGCGAAACCAACTTTGAGTTTGCGTTGCAACATCGAAGTGCTGCCTTG
>CAMAWU010000002.1 GCA_945862025.1 Ferrithrix thermotolerans DSM 19514
GTCGTGTCAAAAAGTTGGCCTAGTTATTTTGAAGACTTTGATAAATTTACAATTAATTAAACAAGAAATTAAAATTAGAACACTTAAAAATCGTTGTGCACTGAACAGATGTTCTATAATCTTGGTCTAGTCCCTTGAAGGAGTAAAGATTTTGTCAGCACAGCGTGAAATTATGACATGGGAGTCTTTCGGAGTTGCAAGTCGTGAACTCGCGATCAAAGTCGCAAATGACGGATACGAACCAGATATTATTTTGGCAATCGCTCGTGGTGGTTTGATGGCCGCAGGGGCACTTGGCTATGCGCTTTCAGTAAAAAACACATACACGCTTAATGTTGAGTTCTACACGGGTGTTGACGAACGATTGCCGATTCCGATTGTTTTGCCGCCCGTTCCGAATTTAGTTGACCTTAAAGATTCGCGAATACTGATTGTTGATGATGTGGCTGATACGGGTCACACACTTAAATTGGTCAATGATTTTTGCCATGGACAAGTTAAAGAGTCCCGCATCGCAGTGCTCTACGAGAAGCCAGCTTCAATCGTCAAGTGTGAATATGTTTGGAAAATGACAGACCTGTGGATCAACTTTCCGTGGAGTGATCAAGAACCGGTCGTCAAGCGCAACTTCTCGGTACGCGACGCTTGATCGCGTCTTTTAACTAGTCTCGCAAAATAGTTTCAGCGGCGTTTTTTCCACTTGCGCCCCAAACGCCTGCGCCCGGAAAGGTAGCGGCCCCGGTCAGATATAAACCCTTGATCGGTGTTTTGTATCTTGTCAGTTCAGGTTGAGAGTTGAGAAGTGCCGCTAATGGGCCACCAGAAAAACTTGTCGCATGTCCCTTCGGCAAGAAGAAGTCGGTTTCGTATTTTGCTGGAGTCATGCATCGCCAGTCTTGAATTGAGTCAATGAAACCAGGTTCAACAAGTTCAGAATATAAATTCAGCCATCGTTGTGGTTCGGCATTTGACTCCCATCCACCTTTAAACGAAAACGGCGTGAACAATGATTCAAGGCTGAACACATAATCTTTGCCATTGCTCATAGTTGGGTCAAGAACCGACGGCAGATTAACTAGCATCGCAGGTTTTTCTAAAATCTGCCCGCGTGCGATCATCTCAAAACCACGATGCAGGTCTGCGGTAGTTGGGCTGACAACAAGTGTTGCGCTGAGTGGGTCAATTCCAAATTCGTTAAAGAGTTTTTCGTCGATATTTCTGTATTTGGGTCGAGTAGAAATGCGGGCATCAATTTTTGATTCGTAGCCTTCGTAGTGCGGGGTATTGCGCCATTTTTCAATAAGAGGTTTGGCATTTTGCGGCGGATTCTTCAGCCACTTCAGAAATGTGTCATGCGGATTACAGGCAGAGACAACTATTGGCGCATAAATTTCGTGACCGTCCATAAGTGTGACGCCACGAACTTGCGATCCTTCACAGAGAATTCCAGACACTTTCATATCTGTCATCACCACGCCTGAATTCGATTCGATACTTCGACGCAGCGAGATCGGAACCATTCCGCTGCCGCCAATCGGGCGTCCAACTTTTGCGACATGGCGCATCGCATATGTCAATGCGCCAAGACCTGTGTTAGGCGTATGTGGCGAGACTCCCCAAACAGTTGGTCCAGTTGCAAGTGCAGGTGCAATCAGTAACTCTGATTTGAAATATTTTTGCAACACTTGTGCTGATGACATCTTGCTCCATTGCAGCATCGTTGTTACACCTTTGCCACGGCGAGCAAGAACTTTGGTTATCAGCGATGTGCGTGAAGGGGTTTGACTCGCTGCTTCTAAAATCAATTCAACAACTGGCATTGCGTCGCGGGCGTAGGCGCGATACCCATCAGTCTCATCTGGGAAGAAACGACCAATAACTTCCAGCGTGCGATCAAGATCTCGAAAGTGAGGCCATATTCTTTGATCACTCCAAGATGTTGACAACTGAGTTGGGTCGACATCTAGATATTTGAGACCGTGACTCGCAAGGTTTAATTCATCCATCACGCCCGTTGTCCGAAAAGTCAAGTGATCGCAATTACAAATATTTACCGTGACGCCTGAATAAATTTCACTGGATGCAGTTCCTCCCACTTCCGATCGTGCTTCGATAACGAGAGTGCGTTGACCTGCCTTGGCCAAGTACGCGGCACAAACTAGTCCGTTATGGCCGCCGCCGATAATGATCGCATCGAAAGTCGTGTTGATGTTGTTGAGAGGTATAACTTCGTTTTCGGTTTTCGTCTTAAAATTTCGCACTCCCTATATTGCCATTTCGGTAGAGTAGATGCATGGCAGACGCGTCGCGGAATCTCGGTGATTTACGAGGTCCAGAAATTGTTAGCAAAATTACACCGTGCTCGATTTTCGTTCAACCGCTCGGAGCCGTTGAGCAACACGGGCCGCACTTACCGTTCAACACCGATGAGATTATTGCAACCGCAGTGGCTGAAGCGACTGTCCGCGAAGTAGGCGAGAGACTCGACGTTTGGTTACTGCCGACGCTTTCGTATACAAAGTCAAATGAGCATGCATGGGCACCAGGAACGATCTGGCTTTCGGCTACAACGATGCTCAGTGTGCTCGACGACATCGGTCGGTGTATTTCAAAAACGAATGCACAGAAGCTTGTTTTTCTAAACGGGCACGGTGGTAACTCGGCGCTATTAAATGTTGTCAATCGTGAACTGCGACTTAACTATGGCTTGCAGACCTTCACCGCGCATCCGTCAATGCCACCAGATCAAGGTGGTGCTTCTGCTGAAAGCGAATTAGGAATGGGCATTCATGGCGGAACCGACGAGACGTCAGTGATGTTGTATTTGCGACCTGATCTAGTCGATATGTCTAAGGCTGTGCGTCGTGTGCCCGAAAAGCTGGCACTCAACAAACATGTGCGTTTTGGTGGGTCGGTGAGTTTCGGCTGGCTGTCAAACGACTTCTTCGTCGAAGGGCACATTGGTGACCCCACACATGCAACTGCCGAACTGGGTTCACGAATGTTTGCATCAGCAGTCAAAAACTTCGGCGAAGCACTCGGCGAAGTTTCAACTTTCAATTTCGGCAAATAATTTAGTTACTTGGCACCGGCGTTCGTGCCAGTTCAAGAATCGCCACCTTTTCGTTCATAAACCGCGTTGTCGCCCACGGTTCCCAATCCCGTAGGGGCGTATTTTCCAAATCAACCACAAACCATTTCACATTCGCCTTCTGCAAATTCTCCAACCAGAACCACGACGGATCAATTGGAAAAAAATATGATGTATCTAATCGTTGCAAGTTTTCTCGTAAGCGCTGAGATTGTCGAAACTTTATCTTGGAGTAACTTTTTTGTAGGTCTGAACCATATGTTGCTTCGGCATATGCGCGCCGGTGCGAGGCACCACCAAGAATTAGCGATGGGCTGTAACTAGTCCGTTGATAATTAGGTACTAAAGTATTTTGTGCGAAAATATCGTCCGTGGCAGAATTTTCTCTAAGCCATGTAATCGCGTTAATTCTGTCAGATTGGGTGTACCAGGACATTGGCGTATCGTCGTCTATGACCCTGTGAATATCTTGACCATACCTAAAATAATTGGTTAGAGATCGAAATGTTGTGGTTATTGATACTCCAAAAGTCATGCTCAAGGCGACAAGCATGACCACTGATTGGAACCGGACAGATATCTTTCTTATTTTTACAGCGATGAAAATTATTGCAATACAAAGCAGAAAAGGCAATGTCGTCTGAAAAGCGGTGTTTGCACCAGATGTTGTATATCTCGCAAAGACTCCTAAAACGTTATTTAGATTGTTGACATCTTTCCATTTATATAAATCGAATGATAAGCGAATCAATATTCCTGGCACGAAAGTAAAAACAAAAACTCCAAATATTAATCTTTTTGGCAGAGTGCGGGTCAAATAAACGACCTCTTGAGAAATTAAAATTGTTGAGATAACGGCAATAGTCCATTCGGACACGCCAGCAAGAGCCGAGTGGGGGATTAAAAAGTAAAGTAAGCCCGCAGAAACAATTAAATATAAAAGAACTTTCTGGTTGTCTGATGAATATTTATGACTTGCGAAGATTGGAACTAGTGCTCTAACCCCCAGATAACCGACAAACAATCCACCTAGTCCGAGCAACGAAGCACTATTGGGCAAGACAACTGCGTGTCCAGGATGGTTAAGAAAAATTAAATAAAACAGAATTACGGCAAGACACGATGGAAGTAATTCGGTGACTGTATGACGCATTGTTGCTTTACACCTGATTAGAGAAAGGAGTTGCGAAAATGAAATAGCCATGAAAATAACTAAGCCATACTGCGCTCTAGTAGAAAAAGTAACGAAGATAACAGTGGCCACTACGAATGATCTGCCTAGAGTGCTGTCCCAAGATTTTGA
Source organism: Ferrithrix thermotolerans DSM 19514 (assembly GCA_945862025.1). Classification (GTDB taxonomy): domain Bacteria; phylum Actinomycetota; class Acidimicrobiia; order Acidimicrobiales; family Ilumatobacteraceae; genus BACL27. The sequence continues at coordinate 4,395 of CAMAWU010000002.1, forward strand.
AATTGCAGTTAGCCCTGTAATCAGATAAACAATGACCAAGCATTGAGCAATTCGAATCGGCAAATTGTGGGGTTCAGGGAACGAATGCTGTACAAAAATTAATACGGCACCAATTCCAGCCGCTAATGATGAATTATGAATCTGGTAAGTTAATGTCCAGAGCGCCAATCCAATAACTGTAAATACGCTGACGAGCATCGCTGAGGTTGAGATGATCATTGGTGGTGCGTGTGTTAATTCAAGAATCGGTCCTAACCAAATATGACTTAATTTGTAGTACGCAAATGGATCACCGCTCCGACTAATATTTTCGCCGATGCCCCAGTTGCTGAATCCGATGGCATGGGCTTCATCAAATATTTCGTCAAACCCGACCAAAGATATTGCGGTCGATATCTGCTGGTAACGACGCATAACTGCACCGAATATTGCTACCAGTGCTGTTACTGATAGTGACGTAACCAAATAACCTCTGGATTTACTTTTGTATATAACAATCGCAACCAAAGCCATCGGTATCACAAATATGAGCAACAGTTGCCAAACAAAAAAGCTGATCGCCAGTGGGGCAGGGAAGAGCAGCCAGAGCAGGGTGTTGGTTTTGGCGTGAGAGATCTGTACAGGTAGTAGAGCGTTCTTCTTGAATGTGCGCCAGACGACTACGGCGATTATTGGTACTAGTGGCGACACAAACATCCTGATTCCAAGTAGGTCGCGAATGATGAGTTGTGAGATTGCCGCGCTTGCACTGCCGATCGCAAATCCCATTGCCAATAGTTCTGGTAGTGGAAGGAAGCGTTCGTGCTCACGCAATTTGGCCCAGATGTAGGCACCGGCAATAGTTTGGCTGATTACAACTAAAAGAAAGTATCCGACTTCAAGAAATGGTCCACCAAATGCAACTGAGAGGCTGTAGATCTCGACAAGCAATACACCGCAAAACAGCAACACATCCCGCAGCGAATCAGGATCTGATACCTCTTGCGGCGCTACTAATTCGTCACTCACAACGCGATTGACTTTAGTACCTGCCAGGTTCGCATCGCGCAGACACGCAACCAAGTTCCCATACGAGCGTCATTTCTGAAAGTCAGAAATTCAATTGAGGGTTGCACTGCTAAAAGTGTAGTTGCGGATACTTACTTCGCCCGTAAATGACACTCGGAGGGCGCGAACGCCCCCCGAGTTATCAGATATGCCAATTCTTAACTATGCCAATTAAATTATGCCAATTAAATTATGCCAATTTAATTATGGCAATGTAATCGTTGTATCAATAAATTCGTTTGTAACAATGTTTGCCGCGGTTATATCATCTTGCATTTTTGCACCAATCGTTTTGTAAACAGGTACAGCAGTGGCAATGAACGCAGTTACGCGGTCCATGTCAAAGCTTCCCAATGTTCCGTCTGGGCTATTAGCAATCAATTTCTCGCTGAGCGCAAATTGAACTGCAGCATCTGCTTGACCAGCGTCGTATAGCCAACCGTTGTTGAATTGTGTTACAAGATCCAAAATCAATGCGTTTGCACGGGCTGGGTCAGTTACATAGTCAACTTGCGATTTCTGAATGATTGGCACAAGCAACTTGAGGCAGTCTGTGTACTTAGCAATGTTCTCTGGTGTTCCACCGAGTGATTGTGCATAAGCAGTCCATCCGGCCGCGTGAATTGTTTGATACGCAACTGGTTTCGCCCAGTCAGTAAGAACGTTCTCGTAGTAGTAAGGCTCAGAAGTTACAAAACCTTGCTGCGCGGCTTTTCCACCGTCAGCAATAAAGTTGGCAGGCGTGCCATCGTAGTTTCCATCAACTTGTTTCTTATCCAAGATGCCAGTTGCAGTGAAGTACTCCATGTAGGCCGCGCCACCGAAATAACGAACCTTCGCGCCAGTTGCCTTAAGGTCGGCAATGGTTTTGACATTTGGATATGTCGCTGGGTCCCACATAATGATCTGTGGATTGATGTTGAACGGGGCAACAACACTCATTGTTGGAAATTCACCTGAGTCTTGAACTGCACCGTCTGTGCTTACGAAGCCCAAAAGGATTGATGGGTCTTGGTACATCAATGAAGTTGGCGAATTAAATCCAACTGCTGGTCCGCCTGATCGAACTTGAACTTTGACTCCTGTATCTGAACCAGATGCGATTAATGCGCCAGTTACTCGAACACCGGCGGCGTCAACTTCGTAACCGTCTCCAACCAAGTTGTAAAGGAAACCGTGTTCTGATTCTGGGTTCCAGTCTGTTTGAAAGGTCACCGTCTCTGGACAAACACCAGCAAGAGATACGCCATCTGCGGCTGGTGTTTCGGTCGGTGCCATTGTCTCTGTTGATGCTTCGTCAGTTGCCGCGTCACTTCCACCGCATGCGGCAAGAGCGACTAAACACAGCGAACTTAAAAGCGCTGAGAGTTTTCTTTTCATTGTTTCCACCTTCTTTTTGTCTAGTTTGTCTAGTTGGATGTAATTAATTGCAATTCATTATCCTTCATATTCACTTACTGCATATTGCTTATTAATTTATTTTTCGTCAAAATATTGCCTACCGACCCCTGGTGGTCGTATGCCATTTGCCGATTGCTACTTTCGAGAGTAGACCGAACAGAATAAATACAACAAGACCAAAGATGCTGGCCAAAATAATTGCCGTAATCAGCTCGGCGCCCCAAAGTCGTCCGCGATAAATGTCAATTTGCGCACCAATTCCGACAACGCCACCTTGGCGAAAATAAAAGTCGCCGACAACTGCACCAATAACCGATAGACCTGCCGAAATACGCAAGCCGACGAAAATATTTGGCATTGCCGCGGGAAATTGCAATTTACGCAGACGTGTGAACTTGCTGGCACCATGCAGGCTGAATAACTCGTGTTGGCTGGTGTCAACTGAGAGTAAGCCAAACAATGTGTTATTGACAATTGGGAAAAAGGCAATCAACACGACGACAAGAATGCGCTGCAACTGGATGCCATCGATTAGGGCTCGAATCAGTGGCGTCATTGCCAAGATCGGAGCAGATTGCAATGCAACAAGATATGGCCAAGTGGCGCGTTCCATCCAGCGACGAGTCGCCATCAATGTCGCAAGCGTCGTGCCAACGATGATCGTGATGAACAACCCAGAGACCGCGATTTTTATCGAATCCCAAAGTGACATCAGAATTGGTTTCAAACCCCGTTGTGTGCCGGCAGACCAGGTAAGAAATCCTTCGTTGATAACACGGTGCGGAGTTGGCAATAAAAAACGCTTTTGGGGCGGCAACAATTTTGTTGAGAGTAAATACCAAAAGCCGATAAACAAAATAAACACAATCACTGGTCCAGCAAAATCACTGAAAAGATTCCGCTCGTTTGATTCCCGCGGGGCGTCGTCAATGCGCAGACTCGGCGGTGCCGACTGATCAATCGTGTCTGTGACTTTTAAATTCGTGCCGCTCATACAAGTGCCCCACGCAGGGCGAGTGAAACTTCGCCACAAATCTCGGCAAACTTTGGCTCATAACGTAACGAGTGGGCGCGCGGGTATTCGAATGGAATATCAAAACTGCCGACAATTTGCCCTGGTCGTGCTGACATTACAAGAACTTTTGTCGACATATAAACCGCTTCAGCGATTGAGTGAGTGATGAACAAACCCGCAAAACCTTCAAGTTGAAACAAGCGCAGCAATTCGTCGTTTAATCGTTCGCGAGTGATCTCGTCGAGTGCTCCAAATGGCTCGTCGAACAAGAACACTTCTGGTTTCATGACGAGAGAGCGGGCGAGTGATGCCCGCATTTTCATTCCACCCGATAACTGTCGTGGATATTTTTCTTCAAATCCCGTTAAGCCAACGAGGTTGATCGCGTCCTGGGCGAGTTTGGTGCGTTCGCTTGAAGATATGCCATGCAATTCGGCGATTAGTTCAATATTTTTTCGAACTGTGCGCCAAGGTAACAAAGTTGCGTCTTGAAATACATAACCAATGCTGTTGCGATCAACTTCGCACTTGCCTTCAGTTTCTGTTTCGAGATTTGAAGCAATTCGCAACAATGTTGACTTACCGCAACCCGATGGACCGACAACGGTAACAAATTCACCAGGATTAACGTCAAAAGAAACTCCGCCGAGGGCTTTAGTCCCATCAGGAAATGTCATCCCGACATTATTGAATGCGAGAGCTCCTGCCACACGGAAAGAATAGTTGAAGATTTACTGTTAAACAAAAAAGGATCAAGTTATTTTGATTAATTCTTTGTTAAGTGGGTGAGTCTGCCCCGATACATTACCATTGACCGAGCCGACCGATTGGCAATTGCCTCACGCAGTGAATCTGCCTGAGTCAACATTAAATCTGCACGGTCGCCGATTTTGAGATGCGATTGTGCCGTGCCGATGACTGACTTTGCTGTGTTTGATATGGCATCGAATGCATCGTCGGGTAATTGATGTGCGGCGAGCACCATCAGTGCGGCAGTTTCAAGTGGGTCTCCACTGCCAAGGGGATTAAATGGATCTTGCAAGTTATCTGCGCCTGCCGCAACACGAACACCCGCCATACGCAACTTGGATATCGCCGTAAGCCCACGGGGCGGTGCTGTTGATTTGTCACGACCTTGCAAAAATAGATTCGTGTGGGGCAAAGCGACTACACCGATACTTGCTAAGGCGACTTTTTCGCAAATTCGTTGCTGAGCATCTTCTGTTTGCATCCCGAGACTGACACAGTGGCTAGCAGTGACCGAATGCGCAAATTTTGTAGCGATGACACGCTCGGCAAGATCTTCAAGCGAAACTCGATGTGCATCAGTGTGTTCATCGGTATGTAGATCAAGTCCGCAACCCAATTCGCTGGCGAGTTGTAATAGCGCGATATTTGCGCCGACAGGGTCAACATCAAGATGCGGGCAACCTCCAAGAATGTCTGCACCGAGTTTGATTGCTTTTTTGCCGAGAGCAAGATTGTTGGAGCCCTGCTCTCCGGATAAAGGCCAGCCAAGCAAAGCAACGATTTGTATCTCAACAATTTCGCGTGTTCGATTTCGAACTTCAAGCAACGCATCAATAGAGTCAAGTGAATTCCATTCGGTCACATCGGCGTGAGTTCTGATAGCGGTCACGCCGTTAGACACCATCAATCGCACTGCACGTTCTGCGCGTGCGATCGTGTCATCAACAGTGATCTGATCTCGCCCCGACTCCATTGCGTTGATCGCGCCCATCAAATCGCCAGTTGGATTGCTGATTCTTTCGGATAAAAAAGCTTTATCCAGATGCGCGTGGGGCTCGGCTAGTGAACTTGTCAACAACGCACCTTTCGCATCAACAATTTGTTTGCTTGGGGCATCATCGCGTGGTTTTTCAGCAATAGTGATCGACGCGATAACTTCATGATCAACAGTGACGTCAAAGAACTCATCAGGTCGATCTACGAGTCGACAGTTTTTGATTAGCACGAGGCTAGATCTAAATCAGTGGTTGCAGATTTGGCAACGGTCGACGTTCTATTTTTTCTCCAAGTCGAGGGAAGATCTCATCAGCGATGAAATGCATCTGTTCGTTCATCTCATCACGGCTCACGCCTGGATAATCAAAGAAAAAGCAAATGTGTTTCAAATCAAGAAGTTCTCGCCAAAAGCCAATCGTGTCGACAGCATCATCAAATGAGCCGACGATTTGAATCTTCTGATCAATCGACTCTTGCACAGTCGGGCAGTGATTGAAAGCAACCTTGCTGCCGTCGGGGTTTCGATAAGAAGAAAATCGACCATACGGCGACAGAAAGTTCGCAAACTCATCGTGACCAGGCTTGCCTTTGATCATTGCCTTTTCGCGGGTCTTCGCGCAGTGCAGATTGATCACCAGCATTCGGTCTTCGCCAGGCGCTACTGGAGATCCGACCTGTTCGCGAATTTCGGCATAGCGATCCCATTTTTGTTTCTGGCTGTCAGCGTTTTGCAGCCAGTAGACCGCTTTGTGACCAACTCGCGGTACATATTCAATTGTCTCAGGAGATGTAACAGGCTGATACACATCTATGTGACGCAGCGGTTTTGGAATCAAAGTTAAATCGTCGACATAACTTCCGCGGTCAGGAATATCATCCGGAGGAAAGACAAAATGTTTTCCGCGATATGAGAACCGCTCGTTATACCACGCAAGTTTGATTATTTCCAGACTTTCTTCGAACACTTCTCGGTTGATGCGATCATGTTCAGCACTCATTGCGTTGTCTCCAGATGCAACAACAGTGCCAAGACTCCAGGCTTCGCGAGGCACTGTGCCACGACCGACGCCGAACTCCATTCGACCGCCCGTAACAATGTCGGCTAACGCGAAATCTTCTGCAAGACGAAGTGGATGCCACTGCGGAACAACATTGAACATTTGACCTAAACGGAGATTTTTTGTGACGCTTGTTAAATGTTGTCCAAACATTATGAGATTCGGCAATACCTCGTAGCCTTCAAACTGAAAATGATGCTCTGTGAGCCACATCGTGTCTATGCCAACTTGGTCGGCAGTTTTGGCCCACGAAACGAGGTTTTTATAACACTCAATTACGCTGTCATTGCCGTATCTTCGTTTGGTCGGCGCTACTTTGCCGGCATCATCCATCGGAACTGTGCAGAAGAAGTTTGCGTCTACTCTCATTTTCTCAGAATACCTCAGTTGGCATGCCAACATGAATTATCTAACATTACTTTTTTTAAAATTTCAAGACGGTCTGTCATAATGCCGTCAACACCTAAATCAAGTAAACGCTTCATCTCAATGGGGTCATCAATTGTCCAGACATGAACCTGAAGATCAGCGCGGTGCGTCGCGTCAACAAATTTTCGATCCACGATAGTTAGCAGACCCTGACTTACTGGTACTTGTGCTGCGTGAATGTTGCGAAACTTGGTTGTTGTTTTGACCCAACTTCCGAGCCGCAACTTTGTGACATCACGCGGACCCATCGAAGTGCAAAGTTTGTCGCCAAAAGTTTCCCGCAAATGATTTAGGCGCTTATCGCTGAATGAGCCAATACACACTCTTTCGAATAGATCGCCGCGGGCGAGTCTGGTCTCAAGTGGTTGTAGTGCTTGGTCAGATTTACAGTCGATGTTGATGTGAGCGTCGGGCCAAGTTGCAATTAAATCTTCAAGCAGTGGTATCGGTTCGATCCCGTTGACCCGTGCCTGTGAAACTTCTGCGTAGTCAAGTTCGCTGATTTTTCCTGGTCGTCCGCAAGTACGCGATAGATCATCGTCGTGAAACGCGAGTAATACACCGTCACGCGTGACATGCACATCCGTCTCTATATATATGTATCCGAGATCCATTGCTTTTTGAAACGCTGGCATAGTGTTTTCGGGAGCATCGCTGGCACCGCCACGATGGGCAAAAGCAATTGGTGTTTTGTGTTTTAGAAAGGGATGTAACACGACGGCAAAGTTGCTGCTCGCGACCGACTAAATCGCGCGCCCTGCATTCTTCCAATATTCGTCTTTGAGTAGCCGCTTGTAAAGTTTGCCCGTCGGGTGGCGCGGTAACTCGGCGCGAAAATCTATTGATCGCGGGCATTTCAGATCAGCCAAAGATTCTCTGCAGAAGGTCTTCAGTATTAGTTCAAGTTCGGCCGCTTGCTCTGGCGTTGTTGGCATTTTGGTAGGTTGCACCACTGCTTTAACTTCTTCACCGAACTCGTCGTTGGGAACGCCGAACACAGCAACATCAATCACAAGTGGATGATTTATCAAAATATTTTCGGCTTCTTGTGGATAAATATTTACTCCACCCGAAATAATCATAAATGCTTTGCGGTCTGTCAGGTATAAATAATTATCAGCATCGAGGTAGCCGACATCACCAAGAGTCGTCCATCCACGACCGAGTGGATCTCTCGAACTCTTAGTTTTTTCTGGATCGTTGTGATATTCGAAAACAGCTTTGCTCTCAAAATAGATTGTGCCTGGTTCAAGAGTCGGCAGTTCATTGCCCTGATCATCGCAAATATGAATCACAGCGTTGATTGAGGTGCCAACTGTGCCCGGGTGGGCGAGCCACTGCTCTGAATTGCAATAAACAAAACCGTTGCCTTCGCTACCGGCGTAGTACTCATGAATTATTGGTCCCCACCAATTAATCATTTTGTGTTTCACTTCGATTGGACACGGAGCCGCTGCATGCATCGCGCAACGAAGACTCGTCATGTCGTAATTAAGTCGTGTCGCCTCGTCGAGTTTCAACATCCGCACGAACATCGTTGGCACAAGTTGCGAATGAGTTACCTTAAAACGCGCAATTAGTTTTAGATATTCTTCTGGGTCAAAGTGCTCCATGATTATCGCGGTGCCACCAAGTCGTTGCGCAGTCATTGTGAAACGCAATGGCGCCGAATGATAGAGCGGGGCTGGTGAAAGATAAGTCGTCTTGTCGTCCATCGCAAAAAGCATTTGGCACAGAGCGGTCAGTCCAGTTGGCGTACCAAGAGGCGTCATTGCCAACCCGAGTTTGACGCCCTTAGGACGACCTGTCGTGCCACTTGAGTAGAGCATGTCAATGCCATCGATTCGATTAGGTAATTCTGTAGTTGGAGAGTTGGCGACAGTATCTTCAAACGAGTCGTACCCAGCAACTGTTCCGTCAAGCATCAAACGCAATTTCACTTTTGGTGTTCTTGAATTGAGTTCAACGGCTTGGTCAGATTTGTATTTGCTCGTGATAAATGCTTTTGCGCCACAATCGTCGACGATGTAGCTAAGTTCATCGGTCGTTAAACGCGAAGAGCAAGCCGTATAGATCAGGCCCGCGTAGTGGCAACCCCAAAGAATTTCAAAATAGCGTGGATGATTCTCTAAACAAAATGCAATGTGGTCGCCAACTTTTAGGCCCGCATTACGCAACACATGACTCAGGGCATTGGCGCGAGCATCCAATTCTGCAAAGGTTGTAATAGCCCCCGTCGCGGCCATTATTACTGCCGGACGATTTGGATCTTGTAACGCCACTGAACCAGGAAACATAACTGCAACCTAGTCAATCTCGGTCACAAATCAAAAATTCGGTTGTACTCACACGAGAAGTACGTTGGCATAAAGTGCTTCAAGTCGGTTTGCAACTTGGCGACACAGTATCTTTAACTAGGTTGCTCGAACAAGGAGATTTGAATGACTACAGTTGAGGCCGAAACAATTGTTACCGACGCTGAAGTTGAGCGTCGTGTCGAAAAATTGCTTAGCGAATTTCCTCCAAGTTCAACCTCAGCGGTTAAATTTCTTGGCGCGCAATTTGATGCTGGTCTGGCGTGGGTGCACTTCGCTGAAGGAAGTGGCGGAATCAACGCGTCGCCGAAACATCAAAAAATTGTCAACGAAGCGATTTCAGCTGCTGGTGGTCCGTCAAGTTATATGCGTAATCCGATCGGCTACGGAATGTGTGCGCCGACTCTTTCGCAGTGGGGTACACGTGAACAGGTCAAGAAATATATGCGACCGTTATATACGGGTGAAGAAATTTGGTGTCAGTTGTTTTCTGAACCTGGTTCGGGTTCAGATTTTGCAGGACTCTCTGCCAAAGGTGTTCGCGATGGTGATGAATGGATTATTAACGGTCAAAAAGTTTGGACAACTCTCGCTCACTTATCAAAGTGGGGATTGCTAGTTGTTAGAACAGATGCCCAAGCATTTAAACATGCAGGGCTCACAGCGGTGATTGTAGATATGCAAGCACCAGGTGTTGAAGTGCGACCTCTGCGTCAGATAACTGGTGAGGCAGAATTTAATGAAGTTTATTTTACAGATGTCAGAGTTGCCGTTGAGGAAACTCTCGGCAAAGCGGGCGACGGTTGGCGAGTGAGTCTGACAACATTAATGAACGAGCGTGTTGCGATTGGTGGAGCGATACCACGAAAGGCAACTGGTCCGATTAAAGAGGCTGTCAAACTTTGGGAAGCACTTCCAAAAGATCAGAAGTCGGCTGCAACACAAGATCAACTGATGAAGTTGTGGATTAAAGCAGAGGTCTTGCGGCTTACAAATATTCGGGCAGGGCAGAACCGTCGGATGGGAACGCCTGGTCCAGAGGGCTCAATTGGCAAAGTTGCTAGTGCTGAACTCAATAAAGACACATATGAGTTTTGTGTAGATCTGATGGGTGCAAATGGAATGCTTTATGGAAGTTATGCGCTCGTGCGTCCTGAAACTGCAATGAGTTTTGATTCGGTGCCAAAAGCATTTCTGCGTAGTCGAGCCAACAGCATCGAAGGTGGGACAACCGAAGTGATGAAAAACATTTTGGGTGAAAGAATGTTGGGGCTACCTGGTGATGTGCGAGTTGACCGCGACAAGCCCTGGAGTGAAGTGCCGAGAAATTAGCGCGTGAAATTAGCGCGTGAAATTAGCGGGCAAGTAATGCCAGCACAGAGCTAGCCGCAGTTTTTTTATCATCGACGATTCGTCGCGTCGCAAGTGAACCCCCAAGCATTAATGTCGCAACGATTTCAACTGATGTTTGAAGTTGTCGAATGTGTCTTGGAGGCGGAAAGTATTCCTCCTCTTGGGCGATTTTTACTTCGCGGACTCCATTGCGCGGTGCGAGCAATTGAATGATCTCGACAACAAGTTCTTCAGGCGCCGAGGCACCTGCAGTTACGCCAATCGTGCCAGAAAGATCGCTCGGCAGTTCGCTTGCATCGTTGACGCGATAAACATTTTTACAACCACAGTCTCTGGCAAGTTTTTCAAGTGCTCTCGTGTTCGACGAGTTGTCAGATCCGATCACGATTATTGCGTCGCACTTCGTGGCGATTTCCATTAAAGCGCCTTGCCTATTTGTTGTGGCGAAGCAAAGATCGCTTTTTCCTGGCGACCAGACCTGCGGATACTTCACTTTCACGGCGTCGGCGACATCCTTCCAATCGCGATGCGACAGCGTTGTCTGAGCGAGAATCGCAACTGGTTCAGTGAAGTTTTTCAGCGCCGCAACTTCGTCAAGAGTTTCAACTCGCGAGATCGAGTCAGGTGCGACTGCCATAGTCCCGACTGCTTCTTCGTGTCCTTCGTGACCGATATAGACAATGTGGTAGCCCTTGGTGGCTCGAGTTTTCACTTCGTGATGAACTTTGGTTACCAAAGGACACACCGAATCAACGACATAACTTCCGAGTTCGCGTGCTGCGGCAACTACCTGCGGAGCAGAACCGTGTGCCGAAAGCATGATTGGGCGACCTTTGGGTATCTCGCTTAAATCATCGACGAAGATCACTCCAAGATTCTTGAATCGATCAACGACGATTTTGTTATGGACTATCTCGTGGTAGCAATAAACAGGAGCGTCAAAAGTTCGCACCATCCATGCCAAGGCTTTGATCGCCATCTCAACTCCAGCACAAAATCCACGAGGCGACGCGAGGATAACTTCGTCGACGTTATTCACTGCTTCGAAGATTACCTTGCCAATGCAACGGTAAACTGCTGGCGTGACAACATCTCTAGCAACCGTTGTCATTGTCGGTCGGCCAAATGTTGGCAAGAGCACACTTTTCAACAGATTTATGGGTTCGCAGGTAGCGATCGTGCAAGATACTCCAGGCGTAACTCGCGACAGATTTGAACGAAAAGTTGAGTGGCAAGGTCGGCACTTCAATGTCGTTGATACGGGTGGATGGATGCCCGGCGGAACTGAACTCGACGCAAAAGTCAGTCGCCAAGTTGAATCGGCAGTGAAAGAAGCCGATCTAGTTCTATTTGTGGTCGACTCTGCAGCCGGAGTTCTAGATGACGACCAAGCAATCGCTAAATGGTTGCGTACAAGTGGAAAAGAAGTGCTTGTCGTTTCAAACAAGGTTGACACCGATAAGCGTGAATTTGATAAGTGGGAGTTTTTATCTCTAGGTTTAGGTGATCCATTTCCGGTTTCCGCGCTACACGGGCGAAAAGCAGGCGATGTGCTTGACGAAATTTTAATTCGGGTTCCGCGGCGCGAGGGCGATGATCAAGCTGAGGTTGAAGTCGAACGGCAAGGCCCGAACCGAACTCCTGGTATTCCGCGCGTTTCGATAGTTGGTCGACCGAATGTTGGCAAGAGCACACTTTTTAATCGTCTCGTCGGGCAAGATCGTGCAGTCGTTCACGACATGCCTGGTACAACTCGAGACTCAATCGACACGGTCGTTGAAACACCCGATGGGCCAATGATGTTTGTCGACACTGCCGGAATGCGCAGACGAAGTCGTGTCGATGAATCAACTGAGTATTACTCGTTTGTTCGAGCGTTGCGAGCCGTTGACGAATCAGATATTGCGTTGCTCGTAATAGATGCAACCGAAGGTATTACGAGTCAAGATCAAAGACTTGCTGAACGAATTGATGCCTCTGGTAGCCCTGTGGTCGTGGTTCTTAATAAGTGGGAAATGCTAAACGCAGATCAGCGTGCCGAAATAGATATTGAAATCGGTCGTAAATTATTTTTCGTTGGCGATGCACCAGTATTGAAGATGTCAGCGTTAACTGGCAAAGGTGTGCAGAAGTTGCGACCAGTGTTGCAAGATTCAATTGAGCAATATCATCGTCGCGTTCCAACTCGCGATGTCAACAGGGTGATAGCGCGCGCGCAACAACAGCAACCAGCCCCAAGTGGTGGACGAGTTTTGTATGCGTTGCAAGGTGCGTCTGATCCACCGACGTTTACTTTGTTTGTTAATAAAGAGTTACCGCCAACCTATTTGAGATACCTCGAGCGATCAATTCGAGAAGGTTTTGAATTCGGTTCCGTGCCGATCAAGATTCGCGTACGCAAGCGGGCAGAGTAGAGATCGATGCCGTGGTGTGAGCCTTGTGCAAAATATTTTGCACCGACGGCGCTGACTACTTCGGGTGACTGTCCGACTTGTGGGGTTCGCGCAATCGCCGCCGATATTCATGGTCGGGTTACTGCCAAAAATCTTGACCTTCGTGCACTAGCAGCCGCTGGTGATCCGGGTTCAGAAAAAGTTCCGTGGCACTTTAAGTTGCTAGTTGCGTTGCTGGTGGTTTATTTGGGCTGGAGAATTGTTTCGCTATTTCTGTAAAGGGCTCAAAGTAGAATAGGGTGACTATCGTTGCGGGCTGTAGCGCAGCTTGGTTAGCGCGCTTGTCTGGGGGACAAGAGGTCGGAAGTTCAAATCTTCTCAGCCCGACTATTTTTCTGATTCGCTTTTTGTCTAGGATCTAGCAGTCGTAAAGATAAATAGCTTTGAAAGACAACAGGGGGAACAATGAAATTGGCAGACCGTTTGAATCGTCTGGGTACCGAAACGGCCTTTGCTGTTGCCGCCACGGCTGCTGATTGGGTCTCAAAAGGCAATGAAGTTTTTCCATTTCATCTCGGTGACCTGAATCTTGCAACACCCGAAAATATTTCAAATGCAATGCAACAAGCTGTTGCCCAAGGCAAGACGGGTTACTGCCCGAATGCAGGTATTGCACCACTTCGCTTGGCACTCGCGCAAAGTCTTGGTCAACAACGAAATGTAATTTTCGCACCTGAAAACATTGCCGTGCAACCGGGTGGAAAGCCAGTGATCGGAAAGTTCCTGCGCAGTGTGATGAATCCTGGAGATGAGGTGTTGTACCCGAATCCGGGTTTCCCGATCTATGAGAGCCAAATTGAATTTAACGATGGTGTTGCCGTGCCTTACCGTTACCTTGACACCGAAAATGGCTTCCAAATTGACTTAGATTATTTGACTTCGAAAATTAATTCAAACACGAGAGCGCTAATACTCAATGATCAGCAGAATCCATTGGCAGCAGAAATGACAGACGATGAGCGTCAAGCACTTGCCGACTTGGCGATCAAACACAATTTGTGGGTGCTGTCGGACGAAGCATATTTTGACATCCGATATGCGGGCGAAAGCAAAAGTATCGTTTCGCTGCCAGGGATGCTTGAGCGCACTGTGATCTTGTACACATTTTCGAAAAAGTTTGCGATGACTGGTTGGCGACTTGGTGCAGCCATCGGGCCAGTTGAACTAATTGATCGCATTTCTAAATTAAATACGAACGAAGAGAGTTGTACCGCGCAGTTTGTGCAATGGGCGGGGGTTGAAGCGATCACCGGTGATCAATCAGGTGCAAGCGAATTGGTGCGTGTCTTGAAGACTCGTCGTGATGCGACGATCGCGGGTATTAATAATGTTCACGGGATGCGAGTACACACTCCAAATAGCGCGTTTTATGTTTTCCCTGAGGTTTCACAGACGATGGCTCGTACAGGACATGACGATGTAGCAAAATTCGCATCGGATGCACTTCATAATTCGGGGATGTCATTTTGTACACGAAAACATTTTGGTCGTCCACTTAGCGATGAGCACGGAAATTACATTCGACTCGCCTACAGCGGTATCAATAATCCGCAAATTGAAAAAGGGCTAAGTCGTTTGGCGGATTGGGTTAATTCAAAATGAGTTTGAAAGTTGTTGTTACTGGCAAGATTCCATCTGCCGGTTTGAAGACCTTAAGCGATGCAGGAATTACGCCAGTCGCATGGGATGCAGATCAACCGATGTCTCGGTCAGCATTACTTGAGGCGGTAAAGGGTGCAGAGATACTGATTACTTTGTTAACTGAAAAAGTTGACAGCGAATTATTGGACGCAGCGGGTGCGCAACTCAAGGCCGTGTGCAATGTTGCTGTTGGGTATAACAACATTGATGTTGCAGCGTGCACCACGCGAAATGTTCGTGTGACAAACACGCCAGGTGTGCTGACCGATGCGACTGCTGATATTGCTTTCGCATTGGTTCTAATGGTTACACGCAGACTTGGCGAGGGTGAGCGTGTGATTCGAAGCAAAAATGATTGGCAATGGGGAATGCACTACATGCTCGGCTCAGGAATTCAAAATCGTCAAATCGGAATCGTTGGCATGGGGGCAATTGGCATCGCCACGGCGCGGCGAGCCAAGGCTTTTGGAATGTCGGTCGCATACTTTTCGCGGTCTAAGATCGCCGAAGAAACTGCTTTCGAACTTGATGCCAAACAACTTTCATTCGATGAGTTGTTAGCGACCAGCGACATCGTTTCAATTCATTGCCCATCAAATGAATCAACTCACCATCTGATTGGTGCAGCGCAGTTTAAGAAAATGAAGAAGGCTGCTTTCTTGATCAACACCGCCCGCGGTCCGATAGTAAATGAACAAGAACTAGTTGATGCTTTAGTTTCGTCAGATATTGCTGGTGCAGGACTTGATGTTTTTGAGTTTGAACCACAAGTGAATGCTGGGTTGTTGAATCTAGAGAATGTCGTTCTGATTCCGCATTTGGGCTCGGCAACAGCAGAGACGCGTGCCGCGATGGCAACTTTGGCTGCTACAAATGCCGTTGCAGTTGCTAACGGTCAAATCCCGCCGACTCCAGTTAATTAATCGGCACAAATGCGAGGGCTAGGAACTTTAATTAACACGGCCACAGTGCTGGCTGGTGGAGGTCTCGGTTTATTAATCGGTGACCGAATCCCTGACAGAATTCGTGTGATCATCGTTCAAGTGATCGGATTAGTAACAATTGCAATTGGACTACGTGACGTGATGAAGACCGACAACATGGTGTTTCCTTTAGTTGGCATGGTGTTTGGTGCGATCATCGGCGAGTTATTGCGAATTGAAGACCGGCTCACGAGCATTGGTGAGACTCTGCGACGAAAATTCTCGAAGCCTGACAGCGAAAGTAAATTCGTGACCGGGTTTGTCACCGCGTCACTATTGTTTTGTGTTGGCCCGTTAACGATTCTTGGTGCGATCGAAGATGCCAGTGGGAAAACCCCCCAGTTATACATAATTAAAGGAACGCTAGATGGTTTCATGATGATCATTTTTTCGGCGCTATACGGCATTGGTGCATTATTTAGTGCAGCAAGCGTGTTCATCGTTCAAGGATCTTTGACATTATTTGGAACCAGTCTGGATTCGATATTGACCGAGCGAATGCGATTGGAACTTTTCGCAGCAGGTGGTTTGGCAGTTCTGGCCATTGGTTTGAATTTGCTTGAGATCAAGAAAATTCGACTGGGTTCGCTATTGCCAGGGCTAGTTATAACCCCTGTTTTGGTATGGATTTTCGCTACCCCAAATGGGATATTGAGATAAGAGTTTGTCAGACCCTTGAGGCAAGCAGACAAGTGCGGATATCCACCAATGATCGCTACGGCTATACTAACTTTTAATTACAGAGTTGTTCCTAAGGAGCCGTATGTCCGATAAAAATTCAAGATTATTAGTACGACTGGGTAAAATTGGCCTTCCAGCGCTCGTTTCGGGCATAGTTGCACTCGTTGCTGGCGGTATTTATGCCGTTTCTGCAGCCCCGAGCAGCGTGACTGCTTGTGTCGCGAAAAAAGATGGCGCGATGCGGTATTCCGCTTCTGGCGGTTGCAAACAGGCCAAAGAGTCAAAATTAGTTATCGGAGCACAAGGTGCCACCGGCCTTCCAGGTGCAACTGGTGCAATTGGTGCAACTGGTGCAACTGGTGCAACAGGAGCGACTGGAGCCGCTGGCTCGATGGCGACGCAGTCAACTGCCGAAATCAAAACAAACACAAACTATACATTGATTTTATCTGATGCTGGTAAGTTAATTTGGTCGAGATTTTCGCCGACCGTGGTCGTGCCGACGAACGCATCGGTGGCATTTCCAATTGGAACAAGAATTGATATTGGCCAATTGGGCGCTACATCAGCGAATATTATTTACGTGACCCCAATGGTTGGCGTCACGCTTAACGGTGAGTCACTTAATAATGCGGGTGTTGCGATCTCGCAAACATTTGACCGTGGCGCATTTCAAATGGGGACATTAGTGAAAATCGCGACCAATGAATGGGTGTTCTTAAGGTCGCCAGATGAGAACTCATCTTCAACATGAGTTCAATCAAGACACGACAGATCATCGCTTGTGTGGCGGTCGCAGTATTGGC
Organism: Ferrithrix thermotolerans DSM 19514; assembly: GCA_945862025.1. Classification (GTDB taxonomy): domain Bacteria; phylum Actinomycetota; class Acidimicrobiia; order Acidimicrobiales; family Ilumatobacteraceae; genus BACL27. The sequence goes on from CAMAWU010000002.1 coordinate 21,323, forward strand.
CTCGGTTGCGGGTAATTTTTTAGTTGCTGCCGCAATAGGCAACGAAGTTATTGTTTGTGCCCAAAACTCAACTGGCAAACTCTATTATCGTCAGAATCAACAATGTGCGGCATCATCTGAATCTTCAATAATGCTCAACCAAACTGGTGCAACTGGTTTGGTTGGGGCAAAAGGGGCGACTGGCGCAACCGGTGCGACTGGCGCAACTGGAGCTGACGGGGGATACCCGTCAACGATAACTGTAAAAGAAATCACTGTCACGCATACGGTTCAAGCGAGCGATGCCGGATCGTTACTTCTCGCGAATAGTGGCGTGGTTATCTTTTTGCCAACAAACTCAGCAGTGCCGATTGCAATTGGAACTCGTATTAATCTCGCAAATCGAAGGAATTTCGTGACTGTTACTCCAAATTCGGGAGTCACGATCAACTTGCTAGCTTCGTCAATTTCATTCGATTCCGGAAACTTTCAGTATGGCACTTTGATTAAATTATCTGCAGATGATTGGGCGTTTATGTCATCGCCTGATGAATTCCCCTGATTTCGTGGGGTTGCAGTTTTTAGTTTAAATGTGTGGGCGATTTAATTCGATAGCTAGTGGTGCAGATTTCGCTAAATCGTATGGAGCGAATTTTTTGGCAGAAGAAGTGCCATCAAATTTTAATGTTGCGCCAACTTCGGAAGTTTTTGTTTTATCGCACGAGCCAAATATTGAGAACGGTCGAGCACGACTTTCTGTAATGCGCTGGGGTCTCGTTCCTTCCTGGTCAAAAGACAAAACAAAAGCCTCTGGCCTGATCAATGCTCGATGTGAGACCCTTCAGGAAAAACCTAGTTTCAAAAATCTGCTTAGTAAACATCGTTGCGTGATTCCGATGCAAGGTTTCTATGAATGGAGTGTCATCAATAACCAAGGCGCAAAGCCGAGCAAGCAGGCTCACTACATATCGCGAACGGATGGAGAGACGATGACTGTTGCTGGTTTGTGGACAAATTGGACTGATCCACAATCAAAGACATCTAGCGATGGTTCAAGACCCGTTCTGTCAACCTGCACGATAATCACCACAGAGGCAAATGAAAAACTAAAAGGTATCCATCATCGGATGCCTGTGATTCTTGAACGAAGTGTTGTGGGGCAGTGGATTAGTGGTGAAACTGTCGCGCCAATCGAATTGCTAATTTCAGCGCCAAATGATGTTTTGCAACATGAAACTACAACTCGATTACAACGAACCAGCAATGTTCATTCGTCGCAATTCATTGATGATCAGACTGGCCGACTTTTCTAATTTATTTCGGTCGCTTTGGATTTGAGCATTATCAAAACTAAGGTCTGCCATTGAATTAGTTGGAATTAGATGCAGGTGACAGTGAGGTATCTCATAGCCAGCAATAATTACAGCAACTCGCTGGCAGTTAAATACAGATTTTTGAGCGATGCTTATACTTTTGGCCACAACAAATATGTGTGTAATCAGCGAATTTGGAAGATTGGTCCACTCGTCAATTTCAGAAATTGGAACAAGCAGTAAATGCCCAGTGGTAATTGGGTTAATTGTCATAAACGCCGCACACAAATCATCTCGGTAAACAAATGTGCCAGGAATCTCGCCATTGATGATCCGACTAAACAGAGTTTCAGACACACTTAAATAATAGATGATTTAGTAACTTTGCTGTGTCTTGTACGCTTGTTGTGTGGCGCAACGGCAAATTCTTACATTTCCAAATGCAATTACGTTGATGCGGCTATGCTGCTTGCCGATATTTTTGTGGTTGCTATTTAGTGTTCAAGACAGAGGAGCAGCAGCGTGGTTGCTAGGTGGTCTGGGTGCAACAGATTGGATTGATGGTTGGGTTGCTCGACGATTCAACCAGCAGAGCAGCTTTGGGGCGGTTTTTGATCCAGCGGTTGATCGTGGGTTGTTCATCGTCTCACTGATTGCGATTTTGATCGACAACTCGATGCCAATGTGGTTTGGGCTGGCAGTTTTAATCCGCGAAATCACTGTTGCAAGCGTGATGTTGATCGCCACAGCCTTTGGAATGGAGCGTTTCGCAGTGAGTATTTGGGGCAAAAGGTACACCTTTTTAATGATGTTCGCGGTGCCGTTAATCCTTCTTGGAGAGGCAGATGGAGCAGGAGCCGTCTGGGTCACACGAGGTGGGTGGATTTGTGCAATTCCGGCTTTAGTTGTGTCGTATTTGACGGCCATAAATTATGTGCCCCAAATCAGCCAACATTTGCGGTCAGGGCGTGCCCTGCGGCGAGGCTAACTTTGTTGTATGAAGATTCCTGATGATTTGATGTATTCAAAGGATCACGAATGGGTTCGGCTAATCGGTTCGGTCGCCCGAGTCGGAATTACTGACTACGCGCAGGACGCGCTCGGTGATGTTGTATTCGTTCAATTACCCAACGCAGGACAATCAGTTGAGGCTGGATCAAGTTGCAGTGAAGTTGAGAGTACGAAGAGTGTTTCAGATATCTATGTACCAGTCTCAGGAAAAATCATCGCGGTGAATCAACTCTTAATCGAGTCGCCAGGATTGATAAATTCTGATCCATACGGGGATGGTTGGATCATGGAAATCGAAGTTGCAGACACAGCCAGCGTCGCTGGTTTGATGAGCGCGTCGTCATATAAACAATTGGTTGAAGGTTAAAACACAATGTCGTATGTTTTTTGCAATCAGTGCGGACATAGAAATCCGCCAGGTGCAAATTTTTGTTCGTCATGTGGAGCAATATTGGATCTTGCCGACGATCGCACCGTTGTAATTGCTCAAATTGATCCAATGCAGGATGCACCTGGTGGAAGTGACAATGCGACAATTCGACTTGGTGATGTCACCGGTCATGGTGTGTTGGTAGTGCGATCTGGAGATATGACTGGCTCAAGGTTCACGCTTTCAAAGCCAACCACTCGAATTGGCCGGGGTCCAGATAGTGATATTTTATTTGACGACATCACAGTGTCTCGCAGTCATGCCGAAGTCTTCGTCACCGATGATGGTCTATTTGTTCGTGATCTGGGTTCACTCAACGGTACTTATGTCAACAGAATAATTATTGAAAAGACAGCTTTAGTGCACGGAGATGAGTTGCAGGTTGGAAAATTTCATATGATTTTATTCAGTAAGGCGGACAAAATTTGAAAAATCTTGTGATTGGTGTGCAACGATGAATATGGCGCGTAACTATCTTTCGATAGGTGAAGTTCTTGCATTGTTGCTCGAAGAGTTCCCCGAAGTAACGATTTCAAAAATTCGTTTTCTTGAAAGTCAAGGATTAATTGAGCCTGAGCGAACTGCATCTGGGTATCGTAAGTTCTCGCAGCCTGAAGTAGATCGTCTTAAGTTTATTCTGCGTGAGCAAAGAGAGAATTATCTTCCGCTGAAAGTCATTCGAAATAGGCTTGACGGTGATACCAGTGACGGAATATTACGCAACGAAGAAATCACTGCGCCTCGGGGACTGGGCCATATTCCTGCCCCACGCGCAAACAGTCACCCTGCTGGTCAAAATCATGCACGGTCGCCTGAGCCGACTCAGCTTTTTCCATTTGCTGATGATGCTCAGCCATCACAGTCGCAACAGCAAGCGCAACCAGGATTACGAGCGATGTCAGTTGTTCCACCTGCCCCCATTGAACCGCTTGAGAAACCTGACGACAAAGCAACTGGGGCATTTGATCGTCGAGAGTTTATTGAAGCGGCTTCAATTGATGAATCATTACTCGTTGAATTAGAGCGTTTCGGGATTATTCGTCCTCGACGCGTTGGAAAAACAGAATTGTATGACGAAATCGATATGGAAATCATTCTTACTGCGACGAAATTCATCGCACTTGGTATTGACGCACGCCATCTTAAGGCTTGGCGTCTTGCGGCGGATCAGGAATTATCTTTGTTTGAGACGCGAATAGTACCGATGTTGCGCCAACGCAATCCCGAAGCACGTCAAGACGCAATGCGAATGCTCGCTGAATTAATTGAACAGGGTGGCAAGCTGCGGGCTGCTTTTATCGCAGCCCAAGCCCGCGATCATATTGAATCTCGTTAGGGTCTTTAAAAAGCAAAGGTATAATTATTCTGTGATTGAGATGGAACTTGAAGGCATTCGACTTGAGGTGCCCACCAATATGCCTGTACTGATGTTGCGAGAGCAGTCCGGTACTCGTCGAATGATGCCAATTTATATAGGAGCACCAGAAGCGTCATCGATTCACTACGCACTTGAAGGAATAAAATCAAATCGCCCATTGACACATGATTTATTACTTAATGTGGTCGAGCAACTCAATTCTCAACCGGTGAAGCTTGTAATTACGAAAATCATTGAGTCAACATATTTTGCGGATCTACATTTTCTACATCAGGGGTCGGTGGTAGTCGTGAGCTGTCGGCCCTCGGACGGGGTAGCAGTTGCTGTGAGGTCAGGAATACCGATTTATGCAGAGACAGAACTGTTAAACGAAGTAGGCAAACCAGCATCCGATGAGACATCTGAAGACGCGGAAGAAATCATTGATGATTTCAAACAATTTATAGATTCAATTAGCCCTGAAGATTTTCAGGGATAATTTCTCTTGACTTTTAGTTCTTTAGCCGTAGCCTAGAAATACAGTTGTTTTGAGGTCAATGATGGGGGCTACTGGTGACGCAGAATAGTTTCAGTGGTGCACAGGCAGCGCAAATCGCAGGGATAACTTACCGGCAACTTGATTATTGGGCCCGGACCAATTTGATTCGTCCGTCTGCGGTAGATGCAAAGGGAAGTGGATCCCGACGAAGTTATGTCTACAGAGATCTACTTGAGCTAAAAGTTATAAAAAATCTCTTAGATGCTGGCATCAAACTTGAGTCGGTCCGCGACGTCTTTACTTATCTCAGAAGTCATGTAGACACCGAAATTGCTGCAGCACACATTGTGATCAGTGGAAAAGCAGTCGTGTTGTGCCAGGGCGATCAGTTAGTCGATGTTGTTCGCAATGGACAAGGTGTACTAAATGTTTTGCCTCTAGCTGCAGTTAAGAGTGATGTTGATGCAATGATTCTTTCGATTGGGACAACATCAAATAAAACCGCTAGTAAAACGACTAGTACCGTTGTCGATGCAATTAAAATTGTTGCGACACAGTAAAAGAAGTGGCTCTGCGGTTATCGCCTTTAGATAGTGCACACCGTGCACTGAACGCAAAAATGGTTGAATTTGGTGGATGGGATATGCCAGTTTCATACCCAAGTGGCACCGTCACCGAGCATCTGGCTTGTCGTGAAAGTGCGGTCGTGTTTGATGTTTCGCATCTCGGCACAGTGCGGGTTGAAGGGTTTTATGCAAAGGCAGCATTGCAAGGCGTGCTAACAAATGACATTGACAAGATCAATGTTGGCAAAGCACAATACACCCACTTGCTAAACGAAAGTGGTTGTGTTTTAGATGACATCATTGTCTGGTGGGTTGCACCCGACCGATTTGATGTAATGCCCAATGCATCAAACACTGACAGCGTGGTGTCAGCGATTGGTGGTGTTGATGTCACTAACTCGCGTGCAGTTTTGGCAGTGCAAGGACCAGTGGCAAAAAAGTTGCTTTCAAAAGTCAGTGAGCAATTTTCGTTGGTATCAAAAAACATGGTGAAGCGAGTAACTTGGCGAAATGTTGAGTGCGTTGTTGCAGGAACTGGTTACACGGGTGAAGATGGTGTTGAGATTTCCGTGCCGAATTCGCACGCTGTCGACCTATGGAATGAGGTTCTCTCTATTGGTGTAACTCCTGCAGGGCTTGGAGCTCGCGACACACTTCGGCTTGAGGCAGGGCTGCCTCTTCATGGTCATGAACTTTCGCCATCGATAACACCGCTGGAAGCAAATCTCAATTGGGTCGTCGCCTGGGATAAACCTGCTTTTAATGGTCGCGATGCCTTGCTGACTCAGCGAGAAAATGGTGTCGCCAGGTCGCTAGTTGGCATTGCAACAATTGGTCGTCGTCCGCCGCGCGATGGTTGTCGAGTTCTGGTTGACGATTCACAAATCGGTGTCACTACCAGCGGCAACTATGCACCGTCACTTGAACACGGAATCGCGTTAGCGCTAGTTGACAGAAAAATTAAATTAGGTACAAAAGTTGCAATTGATGTGCGTGGCGCGATGCTCGAGGGCGTGGTCGTGAGTCTTCCGTTTATTGCAAAGAAGTAGCAAAAGACTCAAGAGGTTCGCAAGAGCAAATTAAATTACGGTCGCCAAATGCAGCATCAATTCGTGAAACGGGCACGAAGTATCCTCGTGCGCGCATTGCTGATATCGGATATGCGGCTTGCGCTTGCGAATATTTTCGTTGCCAGTCACTGCACAATTCTTCAACGGTATGCGGAGCGTGATGTAATGGCGAATCTTCGTGAGAGATTTGGCCACTCGCGATTTGTGTAATCTCCCTGTGAATTGAAATCATCGCATTGCAAAACCTGTCAAGTTCTTCAATCGTTTCACTTTCAGTTGGCTCAATCATAAAAGTGCCTGGCACTGGAAAACTCATAGTTGGAGCATGAAAGCCATAGTCCATTAATCGCTTTGCAATATCGTCATTTGTCACGCCGGTATTTTTTGTAATTTCTCTAATATCGATAATGCATTCATGAGCAACGAAATGATTTTTGCCACGGTACAAAACTGGATAGAAATCATTGAGTCTTGCGGCCACATAGTTAGCACTCAGAATTGCGTGCATTGTTGCACTACGTAGACCTTGTGCTCCCATTAGTTTTATGTACACCCAAGAAATCGGCAGGATCGATGCAGAACCATATGGTGCTCCTGAAACGGCGCCAACTTTATGTTCATCGAAACTAGATAGTGGGTGAGCCGGAAGAAATTCAGCGAGATGCAGTTTTACGGCAACAGGTCCGACGCCTGGCCCGCCGCCACCATGTGGAATGCAGAATGTCTTATGTAGGTTGAGGTGGCTAACGTCGGCACCGAACTCGCCAGGCTTTGCAACGCCAACCAACGCATTTAAATTTGCTCCGTCAAGATAAACCTGTCCACCAAAAGAGTGGATCATTTCACAAATTTCGGTGACCTGTTGTTCGAACACGCCGTGTGTCGAAGGGTAAGTAATCATCAATGCTGCAAGTCTGTCTTTAGATAATTCACATTTTGAACGCAAATCAATTAGGTCGACATTTCCGCGATCATCACAAGCGACTACGACTACGGTCATTCCAGCCATAACAGCGCTTGCAGCATTCGTGCCATGAGCGCTACTTGGAATCAGACATATAGATCGCTGGTCGTCGTGGCGACTGCGGTAATAAGCACGAATCGCTAGCAGCCCTGCTAGTTCGCCTTGACTACCGGCATTTGGTTGCAGGCTTACTTTGTCGTAGCCAGTTACTTCAACCAGCATGGCGCACAATTCGTCCACGAGTTGCGTGTTACCTGCCAAATCTAGGTCAGGTGCGAATGGATGAATCTTGGCAAATTCTGACCAAGAGATTGGAATCATCTCGGTGGTTGCGTTCAGTTTCATTGTGCAAGAGCCAAGTGGAATCATTGTTCGATCTAGCGCTAAATCTTTATCGGCGAGTCTGCGTAAATATCGCAGCATCTCGTGCTCGGTGCGATATTTCGTAAATGCAGATTGACTAAGAAAGTCGTCCGTGCGACGCATCTGCTGAGAAATGCCCAACTCGCAAGTTGCATCAAGCGAGTTCAAATCTACGGTAATTTCAAAAATTTCAAAGATTGATTGAAGTGTCGCAACGGTACTAGTTTCATCAAAACTTATCCCGATTGTCTTTTCATCTATTATGCGAAATAAAATATTCTGCTTCAGTGCCCGAGTTGCGATTATCGCACTCGATACAACTTGGATTTGCAAAGTATCAAACCAGTGATGGTTGACGACGACTACTCCAGCATTTCGTAAACCAGCAACAGTGATAGAAGTAAGTCGGTGCACTCGTTCGGCTATTCGTTGTAGCCCGTCTCGACCGTGCCACACCGCATAGAAACTTGCGATGTTGGCAAGCAATGCCTGCGCCGTGCAGATATTAGATGTGGCTTTTTCTCGTCTGATGTGCTGTTCACGAGTTTGGAGAGCAAGGCGTAATGCTGGGCGTCCAGCAGTATCTGTGCTTACTCCAACTAGCCGCCCAGGAAGCGCACGCGCATGAGTTTCGCTCGTCGCCAAAAACGCTGCGTGAGGACCACCACCACCCATCGGCACACCAAACCTCTGAGCCGAACCAATTGCGATATCAAAGCCGAGCTCACTTGGTTTTGTCAGCAAGACGCAGGCCAGTAAATCGCAAGCAACAATTGCAATTCCATTTTGTGCATGTACGCAGTCGCATACTTGGCGAACTTTTTCGGTCGAAATAATCTCGCCATTTGATCCAGGCCATGAGATGAGAGCGCCGAAACAACTTGTAGATTTCATTTCTTCTAACGACACAAGTTCAATTGTCAGATCTATTGCAGTTGCGCGCGTACGCAACACAGAAATAATTTGTGGGTGAGTATTTTCGTCGACGGCAAAAACTACCGAGTCAGATTTGCTGAGTCGAAGGGTCATTGTCATCGCCTCGGCTGCGGCGGTTGCTTCATCCAACAACGATGCATTGGCGATATCGAAACCTGTGATCTCGGTAATCATTGTCTGAAAGTTAAGCAGTGCTTCAAGTCGACCTTGACTGATCTCGGGTTGGTAGGGCGTATACGCGGTGTACCATGCTGGATTTTCTAAAACATTTCGAGCAATCACTGGAGGAGTGATCGTGTCGTAGTAACCCATGCCGATCAAACTCGTGCGCACTTTATTTTTTTTGGCAATCACACGTAACTCATCTAACACATCTGTCTCAAGCATTGGCTTACCCAAGTTCAGGGGCTTTGTTTGAAATATAGAACCGGGGACAGTTAGAGCGATCAGTTCCTCAATGTCTGTGACGCCGAGAGTCTGCAGCATCTTCGCCTGAGATTGCGGATCTATTCCGATGTGGCGGGAAATAAACGCATCACGGTCGATCAACTGGTCAAGTGTCTGTCTCATTATGGTGCCTCTTTTTGGATGTGCGGAATTACGCACCCCAACTGTCTTGGCACCTGAGAGCTTCCTGAGCGACGTATCGCTCAGTTTCCCCTTCGGTAGATGAATGACCGTTAAATCAAACATCGTTTTCCAGTGTCGCCACTTCAAACGGTCTGTTTACCTGAGAGGTTCCGGGGTGGTTGCTCCTTCGGTGTAACTGCACTGGCTGTGTAGGCACTCTTCCGTACAAAAGTATTAGCAACTCAATCGTACTATGTTCTAATGACGATGATGAACGAATCACAAGTCGCTTCGGCGATCGCCCCGATTATTGGATCTCTCGGAGCCGAATACATGCTTGATTCAGATACGGCCGCGACTGGCGCGGCTGCAGGTTATAAGAGCAGTTTTGATTTTTACTTTGCAGGTCGCGGTGGGGTATTGGGTGATGTAGATGCTGATGTGATTTACGCAGCATTTATGTTTTTTGATCGTGCTCTAGTCGAGAAACTTTGGACTAGAAGCATCAAGGTCGAAGGTGCTCGTGCCGCAGGCAAACGCTATTTGCAGAGCTGCGATAGTTGGGGTCGCAAACATTTAAGTAATGTTCCCGATCTTGAAAAATTTATTGGTCCTGCAGCAAAGCTTGTAGCAGGTGTCGACGCGTCAGGACTCTCGTTATTTGCTGCCGTCAGGGCAGAGCTATTGCCAACTGATACACCAGCATTGGCCTACCGGCTAATCGATTCACTGCGCGAACTTCGCGGTTGCTACCACATTGCTGCTCTGGTGTCGCATGGTTTATCTGGGCTGCAGGCAACGCTTGCAAATGAAAACAATGAAGCCATTGCAAAAATGCACGGCTGGGCGCCACCATACCCTGACTGTTCTAGTTTCGTTGAACAGCGCCAAGCCGCTGAAGTCACTACAAATAATGCAATGGCACGAGCAATTGCGGCTTGTCTTTCAACAACCGAAATGAACACTCTCGCCACCGAAATCACTCGCATCAATAAATCTATTAGTTGATAGTTCCGTAGCTGCCTTTGTCACCTGTCTTGTTTGTTATAAGTACCTCATTGATTGCAAGTTGCAAGTCGTGGGTGAATTGCAAAATCTTGTCGTGATGAATTGCGTTGACAGTGCAATGCAGCGAATCTGGTGGAGCCTGGCGATCGACATACCAACCATGTCGGGCGAGTTCATCAGCCACAGCAAAAACATTTAGCGCCGCAGGGTCTTTGGCGCCAAAGCAGATCAGCGTCGTCTGTGGTTTTGCTCGAAGACATAAACGATCATTTGAAGAAATAAAAGATGCGATTTGTAAAGTTGCCTCTCGAGCCTCGCGCGTCAGTCGCAAATAGCCGTCTTCTCCGAGGTGGTGCATCACAGCCCATGCACTGGCCATCGCCCCGCCAGATTTTGTGCCGAGCATTCCCGATGATGCGTAAACTCCGCCAAGCCAATTATCCGTAAAAAAGCCCTGAAACGATCTGAGGTATTTGCTTGCGTACATAATCACCGAGGCACCTTTTGATGTGTAGCCAAACTTATGCAAGTCCACAGAAATTGAACTCACACCAGGAACTTGAAGATTCCATGCTGGAATCTTTTCACCAAGCCTCGACAAATAGGCGAGAGTTACACCACCCATACAAGCGTCTACATGACAGTTAATGTTGTGATCAATCGCTACCTGGGCAATTCCAGTTACATCGTCAACAACACCTTGAGGGTATTGCGGCGCTGAGGCCACGATCAAAACAGTATTTGAGTCAACACAGGTACGCATCGCACTAACGTCGGCGCGCCAATCAGCACCGACTGCAACGCGCCTTGACTCAACTCCAAAATAAGCACAAGCCTTATCGAATGCAGCATGCGCTGAAGTCGGCAAAACAATATTTGGCTGGGTGATAGCACGTTCTTTAAGCAGCCGATCTCGAGCCGCCTTGACAGCCATCAGGATGCTTTCTGTGCCTCCCGAGGTCATAAAGCCTGCGGAGTCGCTAGTCGCCCCGAGCCAACTGCCAGCCATAGCCACAACATCGGACTGGATCTGTCTCAGGCTTGGAAACGCGTCGGTACTCAGCGCATTCTCTCCGCTAAAGCGTCTGTAAGCCTCCTCAGCGACCGAAATTGCCTCGGCACCAGCGTGGTAGGCGAGGCTGAACGCTCGACCCTCGCGCCATGCAACATCGTTGACCCGCAAATCTTCTAGCGCCTGAAAAACTTTCTCTGGCGACAATCCGACTTGCGGCAAAGACTTTGTAGAAGTCGGGGATGGTTTATTTTGAGCAGACATTGCTGGTTTGAAACCTCTCTACATTAACTTTACATAACTAACATTATGGGCGCAAACGTCCAAACAGGGCAAAAACGAAAAACAGTTAGGCAGCACGACTCGGGCTCGGATGAAGTTGATCTTGCGCAAGTGGTTTGGCGGCTTGCAGTAACCACCGCAACGCAGCTTTGTAATCGCGTGTCGTAGGGTCAACCATCGGATCCAGATCTGCCTCAACATCGGCGATTGCACATTTGAGGACATAAACCTGGTCACGCAGCGCGTCAAGTTCTTTTCGGGCAATTACCAATTCATCTTCGCTGAGTTGCAGTTCGTTGGCTCGTTGCCGGGCAACCCAGTCCCATTGCCGACATGCTTGGCAGCAAAACCGCCGTGGGCGCCCAGCGCCCGTGGGTTGTTCGACTGGCGACCTACACCAATGGCATCGCCCACCACTTGAAGCGCTTAATTTTGTCATGACAAAAACCTACGACACGAATGATGACTTTTGGTGGATTGTTTGACGGTTGTTTAAAAATGTTGCGGTAACGGCACACTGAACGAGTGACTAAACAAGTAATTTCCGCTCCAGCCCCCACTCGCCTGTTCACCTCTGACAATGCGGCAGGTGTACACCCAGATGTCGTTGCAGCGATCGTGCGTGCAAACGAGTCGCATGCGCTCGCCTACGGGCTCGATAAATATACAAAGCAGGCTAAGGACGCGTTCTCGAAACTTTTTGATGCTGATGTGCGCACAGAATTTGTTTTCGGTGGCACAGGAGCCAATGTGCTGGCGCTTGCCTGCATCTTAAAGCCAGCCGAAGCAGTTGTCTGTACATCCTGGTCGCATATCGCGGTCGACGAAACTGGTGCACCTGAAAGAATTCTTGGCGCGAAATTAATTGATCTGCCTTCGCTAGACGGAAAACTTCGACCACAAGATTTGCACAGTGTTTCGCATTTGCGCGGGCATGTTCATCATGTCCAACCTGCGGTCGTTTCGATCACTCAGTCGACTGAACTTGGTACGGTTTATTCACCAAGCGAAGTTCGCGAAATTTGTGACACTGCTCACGAACTCGGGATGCTCGTACACATGGATGGTGCACGGCTAAGTAACGCTGCGGCTGTCTACGGCGCAACTCCAGAAGCGTTAAGAAGTTTCACAATCGACGCAGGCGTCGACGTCCTAAGTTTTGGTGCGATGAAAGCCGGGATCATGTTCGGTGAAGCAGTTGTATTTCTGAAACCACATCTTGGTAACCGGGCCGAATATATTCAAAAACAAATTACACAGTTGAATTCAAAGATGCGCTTCATCTCTGCGCAGTATGTTGAGTTGTTTCGTGATGGGCTTTTCTTTCGACTCGGCGAGCAAGCCAACGCGATGGCACTCGCTCTCTTTGAGCGAACCAAACATCACAAAGCGCTTCAATTAGATCGAGCGCCACAAGTCAATAGTTTGTACCCGATCCTCGCCCAACCGGCTCGAAGCGCTCTGCAAGATTGGTCTTTTTTCTGGGATTGGGATGTCGCGGCCCAGCAGGTTCGCTGGATGACGGCTTGGGACACGACGCTCGCCGATGTTGAGGCTTTTGCTGTTGGGGTCGATCAAGCCCTCAAAATGTAGGGTTTTCGGCTTCTTGCTTTACAATTTGTAAATTAATTTATCTAGATGTAATTGACTGATCAGTTATTTATCGGCTAGTTTGTCGCTTATGGCGGGGTCAGACTTCTTCATCAAGCGACTTGAAACTGATGACAAATGGATGAATGACGCAGCTTGCCGTGGACTCAGCGATGTATTTTTTCCGACTCCCGCTGAACGACCACAAGCCCGTGAGCAGCGAGAATCGATGGCTCGCGAGGTTTGTTTAACTTGTCAAGTGCAGACAACGTGTCGAGAGTTTGCGCGTAACCACCACGAATACGGTTTTTGGGGTGGAGAATCTGAAGAACAACGGCATCAGGCAGGTTTTCATTTGATCGCGCCAATTGGGATTAGATCTAACACTCGATAACTGTGCGATAAATAATCTGCGAGACTAATCAGCAATGATTAAGGTGGTAGCAGATTCGCTTCCTGATGCTGTTGAAAATGTCCGTGATGCTTGGTCAAATTTTGGAGATCCAAGAAAGATAGTTAAATTCGTTGAAGTCAGTGCACATGTCTCAACGAATCGTGTGTTTCGTCTGACGTTGTCGGACGATTCGCATTTAATTGCCAAAGTTAGTTCTTACGGTTCGTATTTCCTTTTTGCTGAAGATCACGATCGTCTTGCTCGTTGTAGTGCGCAACTGCGTGGTGGACGCTGGTCTGGATTCTTGGCGGATGTTCTCTTCAAGAACGGTCGACCTTACACCTGGTACGACGGGTCTTGTTGGGCTGCGTTCTATACCGATGTTCAACGCAACGACGGACTTCCTCGCATCTTGACTGATGACGATGTTGTCACTCTTGCGCAAGAAATCGCCGAGTTTCACTTGGCATGTTCAGCAATTTCGCCAACACTGCCCCCCACTTCTAATTCTGTGAAGGGAGATGCAGTCCATCTGTATGACCTACTTCGTGAGCCACAGGCAACGCAGAACTTTGGTTTGGGCGCCGGTGATATTTCGACTTTGCAGCGTTGCACACACGATCTATTGATGCATCTTGAAAAAGTACATTATGACGAGTGGTTGCGGATTCCAATTCTGGTGGATTGGAATCTCGGTAATTTCTCCGTTGAACCAAACAGACGGGGGTCAAACGAATCGTTTCGGTTATCTACAAGATGGGATTATGACTGGTTTCGTGTTGAGTCACGGTTGCTCGATTTCTATTTTCTGAGTCGAGTTTCTTCAAGCACCGGAGATAAAACTCAGTTTTCGTATTCGGCGCACATGCTCACCGAACAACGCTTTCTTCGGTTTCTGTCGGCGTATCACGAAATTTATCCGTTGAGTCGCGTTGAGATTGAATTCTTACCGTATGCATACCGATTTTTTATTCTCAACTATGTAATCCGCGAAGGCGCTCGATTTTTTAGACCCGATCTTTGCGCACAGTTTCGTCAAGACGCCGCCCGTGGATATTTAATTAATTCCGAAAAACTTGACTTAACTGAACTGTTAAAAATTGTTGACTAGTCGCGAATTTTGCGCAACTGAGTCGCAAAAAGTTTGCCTTTTTTGACATAGACATCAACTCCGGAAGTTATATCGCTTTGTCGGGCTCGACCTTCTTTGATCACCGCTGGTGAACCCACAGCCAGCGCACCTGGTGGAACGATCATGTCGTTGAGAACGACGCTATTAGCGCCGACAATTGCGCCTGTGCCAACCACAGCACGATGGAGCACTATTGCACCCGAAGATACTTGCGCCCCAGATTCAATCGTGCATGATTCAAGGTGAACCATATGACCGATCACGCAGTCGTCGCCGACAATTGTTGGTGTTGCGGGCATGGTGTGGATGACTGTGTTGTCTTGGATGCTCGTGCGCTTTCCAATTTTGATTTCACCATCGTCACCTCGCAGAACAGCGCCTGCCCAGATCGTTGATTCAGCACCAATTTCGACTGATCCAATGATCACAGCCTCAGGGTGGACAAAAGCAGTCTCATCAATCTTTGGCTCGCGAGATCCAAGCGCGTAAATAGCCACGAAATTACGATAGCCAATTTTTTGGATTGCCTTCGCATTGCACTGGGGCAATTGTCCGCTTTTGCGCTACCGTAAAGGCTCATGTCTCGGCGCTTAGATATCGAACTTACTAGTACCCGCGATGACGGAACATGGACATGGCGTGCTGCTGGCGCAAAAGTCCCAAAAGGTGTACTCGTTGCCACCCTCCTGCCGAACGAAAGCAAGATCGGTGATGTATTAAAAATCGAAGCAGACTTTGATATTGACGGAATCACAGTGCTGGCAGTAATTTCGCAGCGCGACAAGAGTCAAAAAGCAACATTGCTACAACTCATTGATGACAAACCTTTTGTTGGCGTCACCGAAAAGCTCGCAAAAAAATCTCGCGATGACAAACCTCGTCGCGGAAATAAAGGTCCGCGCACTGATCGTCCAGATCGCGAACCGCGAGAGCCGCGATCAGATCGTCCAGCCCGTGAGCCTCGAGAGCCACGTGCAGATCGTCCGGTTCGTGAACCGCGCGCACCACGGCCAGATCGTAAATTATTTCCTGCGCCTCCAGATATGCCAAAGCGCCCAATTGCTAAGCGCCTCAAACCAAAGCGAATCCACCGTGCTGCTGTGCTTGAGTCGCTTCCAGTTGAGCAACGGGCAGTCGCAGAGCGGGCACTTGATGGTGGGCTCGGTGCTGTTCGAGAAGCAATTAAAAAGCAGAACGCGCAACTGAAGAAAGATGGCAAAGCCGAAGTCAAGGCTGATGGATTGCTATCAATGGCTTCCGATATCTTGCCGAAGTTACGAGTTGCAGAATGGCTTGATAAAGCCGAAGCAGCGAAATCAGAAATTGAATTGCTAGACCTTCGCGATCTGCGCGCAGTAGTCGTGGGTAGCGATGACCCAATGGTGGTGCGTGACGAAACGACCCGAGTATTAGCAGCCGAACTTAAAACTGCATTGAAAATGCGTCAAGACAAAGAGATGTCAAATTGGATTGATGACATGAAGGCTGCGGTCGAACTCTCGCGGGTTGTTCGTGCATTAAAACTCTCCGGAGAGCCACCTAAAGCGGGAGTGCTATTTCCAGTTGAACTCGGTGCATTGATCGCCAAGGCTGCAACAGATTCACTTGCAAGTGACGGTGGCGCTGATCGCTGGATTGCTGTGCTTGAGGCACTCGCCTTCTCGCCAATTCGGGCACAAGTCAAACCTGCTGCGATGCCAGTCGCAACTACCGACGCGTTACGCGAGACAGTAAAACGCCTCGCGCCGTTGTTGCCACAAATTGCAACATTGTTTGGTATTGAAGTAGTTGCCGGCACACAGGCACCGCGTCCATTGCGCCCTGCTCGTCCTGCGCGCCAAATTCGACCTGCGCGTGCAAAAAAGGAAGTCAAAGTTGTCATCCCGCCGGCACCTGTTGCAACTGTTGCAGTCGCCGAGCCAGTTGAAATTGTTGCTGTCGCCGAGCCAGTTGAAATTGTTGCAGCCGCCGAGCCAGTTGAAATCGTTGCAGTCGCCGAACCAGAGATTATCGCTAGCGAGCCTGAAGCCCCGTCTTCGCCTGAGCAGGCCTAGTCCTCTACGCTCGCGATATGACAAATATCGTTGAGTACGAAGTTCAAGGCAAAGTCGCATTAATCACTCTTAATCGACCAGAGGCACGCAACGCCGTCAATGGTGATGTCGCCAGTGGTCTTGAGGCAGCAATTGACAAACTTGAAGCAGACGAAAATGTTTGGGTCGGAATATTGTTAGCAAATACACAAGGTCAACAGCGACCAGTTTTTTGTGCCGGCGCCGATCTCAAAGCAATTCATTCAGGTCAAGCCGCTGCCCTAAATACACAACGAGGTGGCTTCGGTGGATTTGTTTATCGTCAGCGCAAAAAGCCAATTATCGCCGCTGTTGATGGTTTGGCGACCGCAGGTGGATGTGAATTGGTTTTGGCCTGCGACATGGTGATTGCCACCACTAGATCAGCATTTGGTCTTGCAGAAGCGACACGCAATCTAATCGCTGGTGCAGGTGGACTATTTCGTCTACCTCGTGCCATTGGCCGTGCCGCTGCGATGGAGGCGATTCTTACGGGTGAGCCATTTACGGCGCAACGCGCATATGAACTTGGGATGGTTAACAAATTAGTGGAACCTGAAAAAGCAGTTGAAGGCGCAATGGATCTTGCATTGCGAATTTGCAAAGCAGCACCACTCGCAGTTTGGGCCAGTCGCAAAATTGTCTTGGCAGCCGCTACGCAATCCGATGAGGCGCTGATTTCAATGACGAACAAGGAGTTTGGTGCAGTTCTCAATTCGCAAGATACAAAAGAAGGATTAACCGCATTCATTGAAAAGCGCACGCCAAATTGGCAGGGCAAATAGTTAATTTAGTTTTTTAGTAACTGTTATCAATCGAGCGACAAGGCCGGAGCGCTCATATAAGTTTTTGGTCTCGCGGTCGCCCGGCAGGGCCAACGCATCAAGTGAATCTAGTTTGTTATCTTTTGCCCACTTAAGTGTCGCCGAAATCAAAGCGTCGCCAATCCCTAAGTTGCGGGCGTCTCGAGTCACGAATACTTGTTCAATCGTCGCGATTTGCCTTGCGCGGCGAACAAACAAATAGCCCATAACGATTGAATTCACACCACTAACCAAAACTAAAACCGAGTCATCCTGCAAAGTTTTTGACCAGTTGTCACTGACTGCTGGAACTTCAATAGCAAGGCGATCACCACCACGAAAGTCGCCAAGCGCGGGTCGTGCCTCAGATTCGAGACTAAGTAAAACTTCTAGATCCTTTTGCGTCGCCGTTCTGGTAAAAATATCCACGGGACTGATTTGCTGTTCTCGCAGTGAGTTAATGATCTTCGTCAATCATCGTTTTGAGTTTGCTCAAAATAGTTTTTCGCGCACGGTTGGCTGTCTCAAATTTGTTGATCGCAATTAGTTCTGATCTTTTTAGTGGCGCTAGTAACTCGATAATTTGCAGTGCAGACATATTTTCGTAGCCAGGAATTGGCAGCTTCGTTGACCCCGAACGACCCGCCTTAGAAACTTTGGCTTCTGCTTTATTCACTGGCGCATCTTGTGTTGTGGCAGTTGATCGCGCCGCAACTGGATCACGAGGTTTTCTCGTTGAGTAATTGTCGACTTCGTCAAGCACCTTTTTATTAAGTTGGTCGACTGCCATCTTGCCGACAAAGCGCCACAACTTAATTTTTTCTGGCAATTGGGTGATGAATTTATTTACAGCATCCATTGCGCTCTGCGGTGTTGGCGCCGCTTTCATAGTTTTATTGTAAGAACAACGGACAAGCGTCGTCTTCGATCGGGCACCCTGGGGCGGTCTGGCGCACAAGCAAAAAACAATGTGTGCACTGTGTCTCGTCCGCGCGCCGAGGCTGAAGTCGTTCTACCCCATCGGTTCGGTCGTCGCCGACAACTTCATCTTCTTCTTCGGCTGCGGTCTCTTGTGGCGAAGCAAGTTTGTCTTGCAAAATTGACGAGAGATCAGCTTCGACATCATCTTCGGTGCGAAGGTCATCTTCGTCGTCGTCGTCATCTGCGGTCTTTGGTTTTGTCGGATCTACTGGCGCGAGGGTTGAGCCTTCGTCGCGTAGGGCGGTTGCATCATCGTTAGATGGGTCGATTACCGAGTCGACCCCAAGTAATGCATCTGGGTCGATGTCGTCGACCTCTAAATCCGTTGCTGATAGATCTAAATCGGCGTCCTCGATTTCTGTTAAATCGTCTGGCTCAACTTCTTCGCCTTCAACCTCATCAACGTCGTCAATTTCGATTTCTTCTTCGTCAGCCATGGGGTCCATTCACTCGTTGATATTTGATCGCGCATAGTATCCGATATCTGAGGTGATAACTCCAAATCGGCGTATTGATGCGAAGATGACTCATTTTCGGCGAGATTCTGCTTTTCTTTCAGAATCTAAACGCTCTAATTCAGGGGCGTCCTTGATGATATGAGTCATCGCCTCGGCAATTGCTCGGTGTCCCGCTTGCTGTGCAATTAGCCGGTGCATCTCAATTGCCACCCGGCGATATGACGGGTGACCCTGTGGTGATGATCGTAATTCGAGCATGTGAATTGCTTCTCGGGCATTGAACTGCATCACATATCGCATGCGGTACGCCATTGAGACTGCGTATGGAGCCTGGTTTGGATACTCGGGCAACAGTGCGTCGTAGAGGTCACTTGAACGGTGCATCGCCTCGTCAAAGGCATCACCAGCACCGGCTTGTGAAACTAAATCTGGTCGCACGAATCCATGATGCGGGGTTAGTCGTTGCCATTCAATTGTCAGCAATCGATGTCTCTGCAAGTCACGAAACGCGCCGTAATCTCCCAACACGTCAAAGCGGTAGTCAATGCGTTCAAACGCTCGGCCAGGCTTGTGGCGACGGTTCTCTCGCTCGCCGACATAAGCACGAATTAGATTAACGCGTTGCTCATGGTTTAATGAGCGCACTTCTCTTTGTAGTTGTTGTTCGGATAGATGCGAACTTGAATAACAAATCGCAGCCAATAGTTTGTCTTCGCCGTCAGGATCAAAATCGGTAAGCACGACTTCTGGACTCTCTTCAGGCTCAAGTGCACCAAAATATTCGTCAACAGTGGAAAGAGTTTGTTGTTCGCGCGACACTAAATAGTCAATCCACTTGCCACCGCGTTCTGGTACATCAACTCGTCGCAAAAAACTCGGGACGACTTTGCGCAATTCGATCAGCATCAGATCTGCGTATTGACGGGCCTCTGGCAGAGCATGGCCACGCATGCGCATCAGCAATGCCTCGTAGCCTTGCCCGGTGCCGTAGATACCAAGATTTGAAAGTGATGCTGCTGGAAGAACACCACGCACAGCGTCAAGTGCTTTTGCCCTGGTTGCCTGCCGAAAAACGAAGTCCGAGGCATTTGAATCGTTTTTAAATGTCTTGCGAACATAGTCGGTCACCGTGTCAACCATTGTTGAATACGCATCAAAAATTCTGTCCATGTCACCGACATAGCGAGTTCCGAACGGGCCGTTGAGAATATCCACATCTCGGTAGAACCTGTATCTACCGCCAAGTCGCGCGTCGTAGTTGATGTACCTTGTGCTCTGTTCAAGGTAACTCATCAATCGACCGCGCTCAAGAATCTTGGTCAACAAGTTCGAGGCTTGTTCGCAAGCCAAGTGCACACCACCAAGTTGGGCGACACTGTCATCTCCGTATTCAACAAACACTTTTTCATACAAATCTTCGGCCCGTTCAAGACCAATGGTTGCGTCGACTGTTTGATCACCGCTTAGATCTAAATCAGAAACAAATTCGTCTAAGAAAAGTCGACGCAAACTTTTAGCACTTCGGCTATACCGAGCAAAAAGCGCGCCCTTGACGACTTCGGGCAGATTGACTAGCGCAAAAACTGGCCCGTCTAGGTTCGTGAAGTAACGCCGCAGTATCTCCTGTTCGTTGGCATCGAAGCTTTCAGGTACATATACGGTCACGGCGAGTTATCTTAGGAGTCTCAATCGTCGCTCCTAGGGATATTCGTTTTATTAGCTATCTAGTCCAAAATCGGCGCCGTAGATGCTTACAGTACGCCTTCGGGTACGGACCCATCGCCAAATGCTTCTTGCACTTCAGACTTAAGGGTCTCAGATAGCCACATATCAATAGCGGTCATCGCCATTATTTTTGCGCCATCAAGAACCGCTTTGTCGGCATCTTTACTCGCAGTGAACTCTGCGAACTGCGCACTGTGCAAAGAAACACCGTGCGGTGCGACCTGAAGCATTGGATGTATCGACGGGACAAGATAACTGAGGTTTCCCATATCGGTAGACCCTCCGCCAGTGCCTGGAAGATAATCAGTTGTAAGGTCGCGTCCCATTTGTGCAGAGTTCTGAACATAACTCGTGAGTAACGGCAAGTTGTCTACTAAGTCGGCGTACGTATTTTTTTGCCAATCAAAACTAACTGTGCAATCGGCGGCCATTGCTCCAGCCTCCAAGCATTTTGCGATACGCGCCTTGAGAGGTTGAAGCGTTTCAATCGTGTCTGAGCGAACGTACCAATCCATTTCGGCTTCGCGCGGCACGATGTTTGGCTTCTCGCCTGCTTTTGTAAAAATTCCGTGCACACGCTCAGTTGGTCGGATGTGTTGACGCATCGCAGCAACATTCATATAACCAAGAACGGCAGCATCAAGAGCGTTCTTGCCTTTATCTGGCGAGACGGCGGCGTGTGCAGCAAGTCCTGCAAAGCGAACGAATAGTTGCTGGATCGCAATTGCATTCATACGAGCAAGATCTCTGTCCGAAGGATGAATCATCATTGCCGCGTCAATATTCTTGAATGCACCTTTTCGTGCCATTTCAACTTTGCCGCCGCCACCCTCTTCTGCAGGCGTACCCATCAAGCGCAAATTTCCACCACAGAGTTCGGCTACTGCGCTTAAGGCGACGCCTGCACCAAGACCAGCGGTTGCAATGATGTTATGCCCGCAGGCGTGACCAATGCCAGGTAGCGCGTCATATTCGCAGATCACAGCAACAGTTGGGCCATTGCCTCCACGCACCGAAACATCAAATGCGGTGTCTAATTCGAATGCACTTCTATCAACCTTAAGTTTTGAATCGGCAATATATTGCGTGAGGATTTCGTGGGCAAACTTTTCTTCAAAATTTAATTCCGGGTGCGCGTGGATCTCGTGACTGATAAAAATTAGATCTGCGGAACGACTGTCGATGTCTGCACAAACCTGCTGCTTCAACTGGGCAATATCAATTTTGGTCATACCCAAATGATAACCACTACCAATAAAGAGTTAAAGCGTCAGGTAGCAACCTGAATTTGCATTGATTTACGCACGCAAATTTGCAATTGTCGATATATAAGTTGGGTTTAGCAGAGCAATCTGCCTCAAAACTCGTGAGTTGTTTGACAGAGATTTGTGGATGCGGCAAGTGTGTTCCAAGCCTCAGACGCCGTGATGCAATCAATCTTTGCGACGGATTCATGTCGCTGTTCACAGTCAGTAAATCAAACTTTCCATCATTGGGATGAGATCTTGGCGCGCAATCCCAATCACCGATAAAACTCGTGTTCATCGCCGCAACAATGTCGCCACGCCACCAAGATTTTCGCAACAACCCGTAGCCCAAAGCTAAAACTTTTTGTTGAGTTTTTGAAGCATCTACGAAAGTAACTTCAATCAAATCAAATGGTGTTGCTTGCATATTTTGAGATTTGGCGTCAGCACCCTTTGTGCCGAGGGCGCGAGATAAGTTCGATCGTGTAATCGCAATCGGCGGAATTGACTTCTGTTGCAAATAAAAATCAGTAGCCAGTTGTGATGCAGCTTCATCGGTTTCACAAATTACGAGATTCTCTGGTCGAGCGGCGGTTGCTCCCCAATTCTCGTTCTTTCGAATGGTCATTGCAACACAGAACCCTGAGACGCAGCAACCACACCACGAAGTAATGCCTGCGAAGCCGCGAGTGCCGAATCTCGAGTCTCTTGCAACTGTGCCACCAATGAAATCTGGCGAAGCAAATCAATCAATTGTTTCATTGTGCGAACGAAGTCTCCCGCGGTGAGATCTTCATTCAAGATGTCGATTAATTCATCACCACTCGCCCAGGCGAAAGTTACATCCATCAGGCCTGGGTCTAATGAACGGTGCGGTGAAAGCCCAGAAGATTCTTCATCGTGAGCGATCTTGTTGCTCAGAGCCTGAAGTGTCTTCCATTTAGATGCAAGTGTCGTCGGAATTAT
This sequence comes from Ferrithrix thermotolerans DSM 19514, assembly GCA_945862025.1. Classification (GTDB taxonomy): domain Bacteria; phylum Actinomycetota; class Acidimicrobiia; order Acidimicrobiales; family Ilumatobacteraceae; genus BACL27. The sequence continues at coordinate 44,051 of CAMAWU010000002.1, forward strand.
CGGTCGCGGTGGATCTTCGGCACGTCGAAATTCATAGACAAAAGTGCTCAGCAAGGATGCCAACTCTGCCGCGTTTAAGTCGTCGAATAACCCTACTGTCAGCGCTTCAGCGACAACTAGATCTAACTCGTGAAAGATTCTTGCAAGAGTTCGACCTTGATCGGTCAGATTCCATGCTGAAACGTATCCACGCCGTTGCATTAACTGAACCAGTTCGTCGAACTTTGCACTCACCGACTGTACAGATTTGTCAATTCGCGCTTCCATGGTCGCAAGTTCATTATCGATTCGGTCTGCAGATTTAGCGGCAATCAAGCGCCTACGCAAGTCTGGGTCTTGTGAAACTGCGTGCGATAACTCAGTGAAATTCTTTGAAGTCGATGATTTTGCATGAAGTTTGTTTGGCTTGGTGCGCATCACACGCAATGCGACTTCTTTAATAAATTTTGGGCTAGTGAACGCGAAAGACTCTGGCAAGACAATGTGACCCTGTTTTATCGGTGGAGTGTCAAAATCGCCGGCCTGCAATTGCAATACTGCTTTAGTACTCGCAACTAAAGTCAACTTTGTTCCATTCACGCGTTGAGCAGTTGCAATAACAGCGGCTTTAGTTTCACGACCTGATTTCGGCACAAGAATCAGATCTCCAGGTTTGAGCGAATCAATGGCTTCAATAATTTGTCGCGCATCTGGGCGAATTTCAAAAGCGTTGCGATATTCGTCGATATCTCCAAATGGGCTGGTGGCCTGTTCGCGAAGTCGGTCTCGCTCTTTACTTCGGCGTGTGATTCGAGCCTGCAATTCAACGACATCTCGCCCGCTTTGAAATTGGGCGAACGAAAGATTCAAAAGGTGATGTGCCTCTTGGCGCGAATGAGTCTGAATCAAATTCGCCGCCATGTTGTAAGTCGGTCGAAACGCCGATGTCAATTTAAAAGATCGACTCAACGCCAGTGCAGCAACCTGCTCAAAAGAAACGAATTGGTTATAAAGCACCAACGCATGCCCGACGGTGTCAATACCTCGTCTGCCTGCGCGTCCAGTGAGTTGTGTGTATTCGGATGCCTTGAGCGGTTGGTGGTGCTCGCCAGTAAATTTTGTAAGTTTGTCGATTACGACTGCTCTTGCTGGCATGTTCAATCCGACGGCCAGCGTTTCGGTCGCGAAAACTAGACGCACCAGCCCACGAATGAAACACTCTTCAACGATTTCCTTAAATGCGGGGATCAGCCCGGCGTGATGGGCACCAATACCCGATTCAAGTTGATTGGCAAACTTTGAGAAACTCAAAGCAGCAAGATCATCGTCAGTAAAATTAGTTACACGTTGATCGATAATTTCAGAAATTTCAGTTCGCTGTTCTGGTGTAGTTAACCGAATTCCAGTTCGCACGCATGACTCTGCGGCTTCATCACATTGGTTGCGACTAAAAATAAAAACTATCGCCGGCAATAAATCTTGTTGTTCTAAAAGTTCAGCTACTTCAACTCGGGTTGGCGCGAACAACCTCGAGCGTTTGGCCGCAGGTTTATTGCGTCTCTCTTGGCGATTCTGTGATTCTTGATGCGATCGGTAGTTGCCGCGTTGTGCTGATTGTGCTGCGTGTTGCTCAAGTCGTGTTACTTCGGGGTTCGCTTGTCCGTTTACGATCGTCTCAAACATCGAAACTTGGTGTGTTGATGCGTCTCCAACTACGAAATGATTAATCAAATCAACCGGTCGCTTTTCTTCAACTATCGCCACGGTGCGGCCGCGCACAGTGCTCAACCATTCTGTAACTTCCGTGGCATTAGATACGGTGGCTGATAAGCAAACCAGCTGCACCGTTGGGTCAAGATGAATAATTACTTCTTCCCATACTGGCCCCCGATAGGCATCTTGCAAGAAGTGAACTTCGTCGAGCACAACCACGGCAAGACGATTCAGCGCCTCAGACCGAGCGTAAATCATGTTTCGCAGAACCTCTGTTGTCATTACCAAAATCGGTGCAGATGTGTTGATGCTGTTGTCACCAGTTAACAATCCAACTTCTGATTTGCCATAGTGCGCAACCAGATCATTGAATTTTTGATTCGACAACGCCTTGATTGGTGCCGTATAAAACGCTCGTTGCTTTTGCTGAATCGCCGCATCAATGGCATATTCTGCTATCAAGGTTTTGCCTGATCCAGTTGGTGCTGCAACTAAAACCGAACTGCCTGCGTCTAAAGCATCAATCGCGTCAAGTTGAAATTTGTCTAAGGCAAAGTCATATCTTGCGATTATTGATTCTCGACTTGGACGCGACATTAGATTCTGTAACTAATCTGAGGTCACTCCTCGTCGGCGAATCACTAGGAAACCGATAAGGATTGCAACAAAATACATAACCGTTAGAGGTAACCCAAGTGCCAACAACGTAATTGGATCACCGCTGGGCGTGATAATTGCAGCCATGAAGAAAATAGCGACAATCGCATAACGCCATTGTTTGATTAATGTGCGCGGTGTCAGAACTCCGACTAGTTGCAAAAAAACAATAAGTAGTGGAGAGAGGAATCCCACCCCGAATGCCAAAATCATCAAAGTAACAAGACTGATGTACTTGGTTATTTGAAATGCTTGGTTGACTTCTGTGCCTGACCACGAAATTAAAAATTGCAATGCTTTTGAAAGTGTCCAATATGCAATTGAACAACCAAGACCGAACAGAACAACGGCAGAAGCGATGAACGGTATTGTGTACTGCTTCTCTTTTTTGTTCAAGGCAGGCACGATGAATCTCCAAAGTTGCCAGAGCAATACAGGCAGCGCCAAAATCAAGCCGCCGTACCCTGCTATTTTCATTCGTGCCGACAGGCCATCTAGAGGTCCAAGCGCGAATAATGATCCGTCACATTTGAAATCTGGACGACTTGCGCAAAGGTCACGGTACGGTTTTGTTAAGAATTTTAAAACTGGGTCATAAAATGCAAGCACTCCAGCGGCTCCAAGAGCTACAGCCAAAATTGAGCGGATAAGGCGCATTCGCAGTTCGGCAAGGTGCTCAATCAGCGACATTGCGTTCTGCCCGTCGGCATTCTTGGCTTCAGATTTAGTTGCCATTGGCTAGCTTCTTTTTCGTAACTGTCTTTTTCGTTACTAACTTTTTTGCACCAGTCTTTTTGGAAACTGACTTCTGGGCTGATTTCTTGGCTGATTTTTTGGCTGGAGTCTTGGTTGATTTCTTGGCTAGTTTTTTCACAGGCAGTTTCGTTGTTATCGGCATTTGTGCCTGTTGCTCACTGTCGGTCAGATCTTGTTCGTCAGCGTTGTACTCTAAACGATTCACTTCGCTGTGTTTGCTCGTGTCATCTTTACGTTGTTGCGCAATTTTGGTTGCATTGGCGATACCTTCGGCAATATCCGTGTCGTCTTGATCTGATTGCGCTGAATCTTGTGTCTCGGGGCTATTACTTCCATCGTTGTAAGGAATAAAAGTTGGTTCAACAATCTCTTTAGCGGCAGAGTGAAATTCGTCCGCAGTGTCTGTGAACAGAGCCTTCATTGAATTGGTTGTACTCATCATCTCTTTAATCGGCTCATCCATCACTTTACGAAAGTCAGTTTGAACACCAGATGACATTCGCTTTAATTCGGCATAAAGTTTGCCCATCCGTCGAATTGCGTCGGGCAACTTTTCAGGGCCGAGAACTACAAGGCCAATGATCAGCAAGAACATTACTTCGCTGCCGGTCATAGTAAACATGTTCAAAGTCTAGGAGATACCTTCGCATATAATTTGAGAGTGCAACAGCGACTCCCCTCTAAATTTGAGCGTCCTATTTTGTTTGCCCATCGTGGTGCAAAAGCCCACAGTCCAGAAAATACTCTTGAGTCTTTTTTGCTCGCGACACGACTTGGCGCAACTGGTATAGAAACTGATGTTTGGATAACAAAAGACCAGCAAGTTGTATGTGACCATGATGGTCTAATTAAAAAACGTCTTCGAAGTGCTCGCATTAGTAACTGTCTGATGTCAGAACTACCTCAATCCGTACCCACACTTGAAGAAGTTTTTCAAAAATGTGGAGACACGCAAAACTATTCAATTGATATTTGCGACCCGTCTGCCATTGAAGTCGTAAGCAAATTGGTTCGTGCGCACGACGATGATTTCGCCAAACGTGTGTGGTTGTGTCATCCCGATTTTGATCTGTTGTGTAGTTGGCGAAAGGAATACCCCCAATTACAACTGGTCAATTCAATTCGTCTGGCAAGAATATCTGAAGGTATTGAACGCAGGTGCGCAAATCTCGCTGCAAATGGAATCTTCGCCTTAAATATGCACCACACCGATTGGAACGGCGGACTAGTTGCTCTTGCGCACAGGTTTAATTTGGCCGCATTCAGTTGGGATATTCAACATCTCGAATTGTTGCGCGATGCGTATCGAATGGGAGTAGACGCTGTGTTTAGTGATTGGCCCGATCGAATGATTGACGCCTACAAACTTGAATTTGCGGATTAACTAACTTTTAAAGAATGGCCCAATCACTGGGAGGCCACAACAAAACAAAAGCTTGACCGATAATCAAGTTCTTCTTGATCGGACCAAACATTCGACTATCGAAAGATTGCGGTCGGTTGTCACCCATTAAAAAAATTTCATCATCTTCAATTTTCAGTTCAGGCAAATCAACGGTGCTGCAGCGGTCCTGTGGATCAATCATTTCTGTGTCACGGCGCGGCAGATAAGGCTCAGCTAGTTCTACACCGTTGATGTACACCACACACTTCGTAATTGCGATTGTCTCGCCACCTAGTGCGATCACTCGCTTAATTAGATCATCGTGTTGAATGTCGTTTCCATTGGTAATTGCTCGATCAAATACAACAATATCACCACGATCAATCTCACCGATTCTGTATGCAAGTTTATTAACAAGTACTCGATTGTCGGTAAACATCGTGGTTTCCATGCTTGGGCCAGAAATATAAAACTGTTGTAGCAAAAATACACGGATAAAAATTGCAACAGTTACGGCAATACCGATCACGCTAAACCACTCAAGAGATGCCTTGACAGCGCTGAATATTGGTTTTAGCGATTTAGTGTTTTGTACTTTAAAGTTTGACGAATTATCAACATCGTCCTCAAGATTCACATCAATATCGTAGTGATGAAATTTCTGGTTTATTTAGACTCTTGCAATTTCATAATGACGCGATTAATTTCTCCACGCGGTCATCTTTGCTCTTAAACGGGTCTTTGCATAACACCGTGCGTTGTGTCTGGTCATTCAGTTTTAGATGTACCCAATCAACGGTGTAGTCACGCTTCTTCTCCTTGGCCCGCTTAATAAAGTCTCCTCGAAGTTTTGCTCGAGTTGTGGCCGGGGGCAAGTCTTGTGCCTTTGTAATATCATTGTCGTCACAAACACGATCAACTAGACCGTTGTTTTGCAACTTATAAAACAAACCGCGGTTGCGACAAATGTCGTGATATTGCAAATCAACAAGTTGCGAACGAGCATCATCGAGTGCCAATTTGTGTTTTGTCCTGTATGCGTCTATCAAATGGTATTTAATTACCCAGTCAACCTCACGATTCAACTTAAGTGGATCATTTTCAATCGTCGTAATACAGTGCTCCCACATTTCAAGGGCCTTCATTTCGAGCGGAAGAAATCGCTTGGTATCGGCGAATTTCAAAGCCTTATCGAGCAACTCCCGTTGAATATCCAACGCCGATAATTCACGCCCGGACGCCAATCGGATCTTTCGTTTGCAAGTAATGTCTTGGCTGATTTCACGAATCGCCCTTGTCGGATTTTCGAGCGTGTAGTCACGCAGATCACTTGGGCACTCTTCCATCATCCGCAGAATGCAAGAAGTAGAACCAATTTTTAGAAAATTCGTATATTCGCTCATATTCGAATCTCCAACGATTACATGAAGTCTGCGGTATTTCTCAGCATCGGCGTGTGGCTCGTCGCGAGTGTTAATTATTGGTCGACTGCGAGTGGTGGCTGAACTTTGACTCTCCCAAATATGTTCTGCTCGTTGGGCAATTGAATAGATCGGTCCCCGTGCCGTTTGCAAGATCTTCCCCGCCCCAGTAAAGATTTGACGAGTTACCAAAAATGGGATCAATACTTCTGGATATCGCTCAACATCGTCCGTGCGCGACGTCAAATAGTTTTCATGGCATCCGTAGCTATTACCAGCAGAATCAGTGTTGTTTTTAAAAAGATAGATAGTCCCTCGGATGCCTTCTTCGCGCAAGCGTTGCTCTGCGCCTTCGAGCAGTTGTTCCAAAATTCTCTCGCCAGCTTTATCATGCACAACACAGTCGTAAATTGAGTCGCACTCTGGCGTTGCATATTCTGGATGTGAACCAACATCAAGATAAAGTCGGGCACCATTCTCTAGAAACACATTTGAGCTTCGCCCCCAACTAACTACCTTGCGAAAAAGGTATCTCGCAACTTCGTCAGGGCTTAGCCTGCGTTGTCCGCGCAGAGTACAAGTTACGCCGTATTCATTTTCAAGTCCGTAGATCCGACGGTCCATAGTAAAAACCTAGTGAATATCTAGACGATAATTAGTAAGCATCGAAAGATTTTCACTGCTGCTTAAGAAAACATCGCATTCAGCTCATCGCCATCAATTCGCCTAAAGCATCGCCGTTTGCCATTTCGTTCTAACACAGCAACCTCTAAATCAGAATACTCAAGCTTGTTATCTGGACCAGATAGAGCTTTGACGGCACTATTTATAGCAACCTTCAAAGTGGCATCTACAACGAAAGCCGATTTGAGTCTTTCTGTGACGGCATCCGCATCGCCACCAAGAACGCTGAAGTTGTGTTCATCTAGAACCGTACCGTCGTACATCACATGGAATAATCGATCCTGTTGTTTTTCAAGTCCGGTCTCAGCCACTATCAATTCAACTTCCATTGGCTTTGGGGCTTCACTAAAAACTTGACTGAGGATTTGCGCATATTGGTTAACCAGACTTCGTGCGTCTACATCTTGGCGCGAAAACTGGTAGCCCTTGATGTCAGCGGCACGAACCCCAGCAACTCGAAGCTGATCAAACTCGTTGTATTTGCCAACGCCCGCAAAAGCAATTCGATCATAAATTTCGCTGATCTTATGCAAAGTTGCGGACGGATTCTCTGAAACAAGGGCAATGCCGTCAAGATATTGCAACGCAACTAGTGCTCGTCCGCGGGCGATACCTTTTCGGGCATAGTCAGCCCGATCCTTCATGAATTGTTCAGGCGGAACGTAGTACGGCATGTTCATCGTGCACCGACTTCAGTGGCGATCTCTTGATAAATTTTTGTCAACTGTTGATCATTGACTGCGCTCCAGCCGTTTGCTGTGATTGATGCAATCACCGGGTAAATACCTCTCAATACATCAGGACCGCCGGTTGCCGAGTCAGCATCTGAAGCTTCCCATAATGCGCGAGCACAAAGTTTTATTGCCTCATCAACGCTCAATTCACGACGCCACGAAACTCGCATCACTGTTGCCGCATGCAACATTCCAGAGCCTGTTGCAACAAAATCTTTCTCTTCGTAACGACCGCCCGTTACGTCATAATCCCAAAGTCGGCCATTCTCAGAAAAAAAATCGAAGCCCGCAAATATCGGAACGACTACGAGACCTTGCATCGCAGCAGGTAAATTGCTACGCACAAAAGTAGATAGTTGATTGGCTTTACCCTCTAACGAAAGAGTTTGTCCTTCGACTTTTTCGTAATGTTCAAGTTGAAGTTGAAACAACTTAATCATTTCCATCGCAGGACCTGCAGCACCCGCTATTGCGACTCCACTGAATTCGTCTGCTTGAACAACCTTTTCCATGCTGCGATGGCTAATTAAGTTGCCAGAAGTTGCCCGACGGTCACCCGCCATTACGACGCCACCGTTACATTTCATTGCAACGCAAGTAGTCGCGTGCGGAATAACTAACTCATTGTCAAGAGAAACAGAATCAAATGGAGACAATCCCACGCGACGAAGAAGCTCGCTGAAATTAGCGCCTGGGTCAGAACCTGCCGAAAAAATTGGCATTGACATAGATTTTCAGGATACGGCTACTCGCCGCCCTTCTGCACATAACTCTTTACGAAGTCTTCTGCATTAGATTCAAGAACATCATCAATTTCGTCCAGCAGATCGTCTAGTTCAGCGATAAGTTTTTCACCACTTACAGCAGGACTTGCTTGATCTTTGGTCTCAGTTTTGGCTCTGGTAGTTGGTGTTTTTGGTTTGCGAGTTCTCTCAGGCATGAACGCACCATAGCGAATAAATAACTATTTGTAAACTGCTTTGATATAACAGTTAATTCGTTGGAGCAAAACTAGATGTTGAAACGTCATCACCCAGGGCCGCAACCAATTCTGCGGAAGTGGTGCATCTACCAAAAAGTTCTTGCGTCATTGCTTTTGTTCCCCGCAGTGGCTCCATCATTGGAATTCTCCGCAATGGACCGCTACCGATGTCGAATACGACACTGTCCCAATTCGCTGCAACGACATCTTGTGGCCATTTGGTAAGGCACATTCCTCTGAAATAAGCCCGCGTTGTTTCTGGAGGGCTAACAGCGGCCTTCAGCGCACTTGTTTGTGAGACAAGCGTTTCTAAGCCAACACGCAATGCCAAACATTTTTCTGGGCGCATATCGTGGTACTGCAAATCAATTGCCTTTAGTTTGATGTCACGATCACTTAAGTTGTGTCGCTGAGTCAACCCGTCGATGATTCTTTTTTTCGCAACCCAGTCGACGATATGTGCAACAGTAATAGGATCTTGCTTCAAGCCATCAAGAACATTGCGCCATCGTCGCAAAACTTGTTCACCCGTTTGTTGCCCTACTGCTTCGAGTCCATAATTTTTGGCATAAACCTCGGCTCGTTCGCAAAGTTCGTACTGAATCTCAAGAGCCGTCAGTTGCCTACCGTCTTGCAAATGAATTTTTTGACGCAAAGTTGGATCATGACTAATTGCTCGAATTGCGGGCACTGGGTTTGTGAGGAGCAGGCTCTCAGAAAATTGATTATCTTCAATCATCGCTAACAAGATCGCAGTAGTCCCTAACTTGAGAAAAGTTGCAACTTCACTCATATTTGCATCACCGACGATGACATGAAGCCTTCGATATTTGAGAGGGTCACAGTGTGGTTCGTCGCGAGTGTTGACGATCGGGCGTTTGAGAGTGGTTTCCAGCCCTACTTCTTCTTCAAAGAAATCCGCACGCTGACTCAGTTGATACGCAATCGAGTTATGCGCCATGCCTTCGAATTCTGTACCAACTTTGCCTGCGCCACAAAAGATTTGTCGCGTCACAAAGTGTGTTGTTATCAGCGCAGCCATTTTTGAAAAGGATAAATCTCTAGCAAGTAAATAGTTCTCGTGACAGCCGTAGCTGTTTCCTTTTCCGTCTGAATTATTTTTGTAGGCAATCAATTCTGCGCCCTCAGGTAAAAATCCTTTGGCTGCGACCATGCTCTGTCTAATTATTTCTTCACCCGCTCGGTCGTAAATCAATGCCTCGTCGACGTATCGGCATTCAGGAGTTGACACCTCAGGGTGAGCATGATCGACGTAATATCGCGCACCGTTTGTGAGCACAGTGTTGACCAAGTGCATTTCGATCTCGGCAGGAAATGAATCATCTAATGAAAAACCGCGGGCGTCACTGCCTGGCTGCTCATCCTCGAAATCCCAGCCAATTGATTTATCGAACCTGCCGACATAGGAATTTATGAGTAACGAAGATGCTGTTACGGCGCTTGAGTCCATGCCCTTGGCGATAATTCCATATTCGGTTTCGATGCCGCAGATTTTGGGGATACTCAATTTGTCCTCAGAGGTATTGACCTGTCGCGGTTTTTTCAATCGCGCGACCACCTGTTGTCGACGCGCTCTCGCTATTTACAAGTGTGCGAATAAACACAATACGCTCTCCTTTTTTGCCGGATATTTTCGCCCAATCATCTGGATTTGTTGTGTTCGGCAGATCTTCGTGCTCTTTAAATTCTTGACGAATTGACACAATTAGATCTTGCTGTTGAACGCCTCGTTCACCACCCGCGATCACTCGTTTAATTGCTAATTTCTTTGCCCTGCGCACGATATTTTCAATCATCGCACCCGATGCGAAATCTTTAAAGAACATCACATCTCGATCACCATTTTGGTAAGTGACTTCAAGGAAGCGGTTGTCGTCATCTTGTCGATACATCTCAAGGACGGTGCTGTCAATCATTGCAGCGACTGCTTTATTAACATCGCCTCCATGAGTTTCGATTTCAGTCGCAGAAATCGGAATATCGGTAGTTAAATATCGCCGGAATATCTGTCTGGCTGCATCAGCATTCGGACGATCGATGCGGATCTTTACATCAAGTCGACCTGGTCTCAATATGGCTGGGTCAATCAAATCTTCGCGATTAGTTGCTCCAATTACGATCACGTTTCTCAGACCCTCAACACCGTCAATCTCGGCGAGTAACTGTGGCACAATCGTCGACTCCATGTCAGAAGAGATTCCTGTTCCACGAGTTCGAAACATTGAGTCCATTTCATCGAAGAACACAATTACGGGCCAGCCCTCTTCACTTTTTTCGCGAGCTCGTTGAAAAACCAAACGAATTTGCCGTTCTGTTTCGCCTACGTATTTATTCAGCAACTCTGGACCTTTGATGTTGATGAAGTAACTTCGCGCTTTTTCTCCGCCATTGGCAACTGAAACTTTGTGTGCGAGGCTATTCGCGACTGCTTTGGCGATAAGAGTTTTGCCGCAGCCGGGAGGGCCATAAAGAAGGATTCCTTTTGGCGCAGGTAATTGATGTTCGGCAAAAAGTTCACTATATAAAAATGGAAGTTCAACAGCGTCCGCGATTTGTTCAATTTGTGAATCTAAGCCGCCAATATCTGAGTACGAAATATTTGGAACCTCCTCAAGCAGTAAATGTTCAATTTCGGCCTGAGTCAGTTTCTCGAGAAGCAAATTGGATTTTGGATCCATTCGCAGCAAGTCCCCACTCCTTAAATGGACACCGCGCAAAGCGTCGGCAAGTTCGCACACGCGCTCATCGTCACCGCGACCAGTGACTACAGCGCGCACGCCATCTTCGAGGACTTCTTTAAGATGTACGACTTCACCGATGGGCTCGGATGAGCGAATCTTTATCACGTTGTAGCTTTCATTGAGCACAACTTCTGATCCTCGTTCAATTTTTTCGAAATCAATTTCAGGATGCACAGTGACTCGCATCTTGCGCCCGTTCGTCAAAATATCGACGGTCAAGTCTTCATTTTTACCTACAATTGTTCCGTAACCAGATGGTGGTTGTGTAAGTTTTTCAACTTCATCGCGGAGAGACGAAATATGTTCTCGCGATTCACGCAGGGTGTACGACAATTTTTCATTTTGAGCCACAGCGTGTGCTAACTGACCCTTTGTTTCGAGCAATTTATCTTCGAGATGTCGCGCGTGCTCGCCTGTTGAATCAGGACTATTTTCGCCTGTTCGTGCCATCGTGAAATATGCCTCTCCTCTTGTGCTTATTCCTACCGTATAGGTCAATCCACTATTTCTGAAAGTCCAAAAACATTAAATACGCCACTTCGCCGTGTAACATAATCTCGTCGTAACGTCGTGTTTCTAAGGGAGCTATAAATGAAGGTTTGGATTGATCAGGATCTTTGCACTGGTGATGGTCTCTGTGAAGAAATCGCGCCTGATGTGTTCACGCTTCTAGATGACGGTTTGGCTTATGTTCGTGAAGGCGCAAAAGTTTTCGCAACGGCTAAAGGCAATGAACAAGGTGCCGCTGGTGTTGCAAATTTTGCTGATTCAATGCTTGACGCTGTTGTTGAATCGGCCGAAGAGTGCCCTGGTGAGTGCATCTTCATCGAGCCTTAAATAAATTAAGCGCCGATAAATCTGGCGCTCGTTAGAAAGCCGGTGTGAGCAACCATTCTGTGGTCTGGTCTAACTGATGCGCCTTCGATGTGCCAAGTGCGATGCAGAACTTCGAGGGTTCTCAAGTCAAGCCAATCCTGCCCCATCGCTTCTCGAGTTTGTACCGCTTGAGTAATGCTTGGCGAATATGAGACAACGAGTGCGCCTTTTCGTAATGCAGTCTTGGCGTGTGTGATGACTTGCCAGGGTTCAGGTAAATCTAAAACCATCCGATCAAATCCAGTTTCTTCGATTCCGAGATAGGCATCACGAATTGAAACGCTGTACCGCGAGAGAACTGCTTCGCCGAGAAACTCTCGAACATTTGTCTGCGCCCGGTTCGCAAAATCTTCACGAATCTCGTATCCCGTAATTATTGCACCATAGCGGAGCATCGTCATCGAAAGTGCACCCGAGCCGAGACCTGACTCAAAAACTTTGACTCCCGGCGAAATATCAGCCATCATGCAGATTGGTGCGAGATCTTTTGGATAAATAACCTGAGCCCCTCGTGGCATTTGAATCACAAAGTCTTCGAGTGTCGGACGAAGCAAGATGTAATAAGCACCTTTCGTTGATTGCACCGAACTACCTTCGGTTGAATTAGTTATCAACTCATGGGCGATGAATCCAGCGTGCGTATGAAATTCTCCGTTCGCTTTGAGCGTAAATAGGTAGCGTCGTTTCTTGGCATCGATTAATAGCACTTTTTCGCCGAACGCAAACATCAGTCATCCCGAAAATCTTGAAAATATATGAATAGATTGCTCAACGACTTGATCTAGTCCCAATTGTGATCTTTTCACCATTTCGCAACTTTCTTCGAACTGGTTCAACTTGTTTTTGTTTGAGCACTCGGCGGAGTATTCGAAAAACAAAGTACCAAAAACTCAATGACGCATAGCGGTTGATGAGTCGACGAAACATATTTAGTTCCCCTTACTGCTGAAAATCTCAATCACACTTCGGTTCTTTTTTCCGCTTCGGCGCCCAACAAGAAACGCGCCCAACAAAGCAACTATCGCACTGGTGATTTTGATCATTCGAATTTGCTCTGATCTATCTGCGATTAGACCTTGGATATCGTCCTGAAATGAATTCAGTTTGGTCTCTAGCTCTTCTCGAGTGACTTTGTTTTGGGTCAGCATTAGTTATTTTTCAAGAGTGCCGCGTTTAATTCGCGACAGCGTAAATTTGCCGATAACTATGCAAACAATAATTGTGATTAGATAAGTTGTCCACGACCACGTGTTGCTTGTGCCAAGTGGAGTGGTTTGGATTAGTCGCAGTACTCCTAATACGCCAATGACAAGTCCGATGCTCATCAAGATTGCTCCGGCGATGCCGAAACCGAGCCAACGACCAGCCCCACGAATCGGATCAATTGTCTGTTGCTTGGCATATGTGACGACTAGTTCGTAGAGTTCTGTGAACTTTACTTTTTCAGCGTCGAAGTGTTCAGCCACCCTTTTATTCTATTAGTGGTATCGAGCGCTCTTTGTTCGTAATCGAACTGCAATATCTATCTATTTAATGGAACGACTCGAGTGATTTCAATGGTGTCTGCCCCAGATGACAATGCCTCTGCTAGCGAGTTCCAAAACGGAAGATAAATCTCCGTGGTCGAAACACCAACGCCGTTGAGGAGAAGCGAAAACACACTCGCGTGCTCGTTTGTGAATGGGTAAACACCGGAAAGTGTTTTTACGCCGGTTAATGTTCCAGTTTTTCCGCGCAAAATATTTGCTGCCGGGCTGAAGACAAATGATTCGCGCAATGTTCCTGTTGAACCTGCAATTGCCATCCCATTTACCAATTCGCTTTGTTGCCCTGCGCGTTGCAATAAACTGGTGATCAAACCGCACGTCAATTTAGTGGATCTATCCAAACCAGAACCGTCAGCAAGCGCGATTCCTTCGGTTGGTAAACCCCATTCAATAATTTTTTCTGCGATCACTTGCAAACCGTCGATTCTGGTTGCAGCACCGTGGCTCACCCGTCCGATTTCTTTGAGAAGTAGTTCGGCAGTGTTGTTATCGCTATTAGTTAGCATCTCGTTCACAACATCGCGCAACGGTGCGGATTCAATTGACGCAATTAGTGGCGTCTCTGGTTTTGGAGAACCGATATCAGGTGCATCGCGTACTGCGATACCCGCAGTTTTGAGAAGGCGGGTAAATTCTGTCGCGGCAGATAATGCAGGGTTAACCAACTTGACAGGCGATTCAAAAGCAGTTGCATCATTAACCATTAGTGCACCCAGTGGGCCTGCCTCGGTACCTCTAATTCCATCTCCCCATGTTGGTGAATATCGTTCGCGATCAAATAATGATTCGTCACCGATTACAGCACCATCAATTGATTTGACTCCAGCTGCAATTAGTGCATCAACTAGATCCTCGATGTAAGTCGGATGCATGGTTGGATATTTTTCAGTACTCGGATATTCACGCGTTGACAACAATGGATCTCCGGAACCAACTAGCCAAAGATCACCATTAACTTTTGAGTTGGCAGCATCACCAAAAAGTTTCGTTGAAAAAGTTTTGTCACTGCCGAGGACTTCAAGCGCAGTTGCGGCGGTTAGTAGTTTCATATTGCTTCCAGGGATGAGTGACATCGAGGACTGAAATTGAAAAACTAATTCGCCGTCTGTTTTGACCTCTAAACATGATTCAGGAGGAAGGGTCGCTGCCAACGGTTTCAGTTTTCCGGCGACACGTACTTTGAGTGTCAGGTCAATCAAGGTTTGTGGCACTCGACGCGCAGACAAGATCGGTGTTATTGGTGGTGTATCTAAATCAGCGAAATCTTTCAGCGCATTTATTTTATTACTAGCCTGTGTTGCGAATTGAACCATCAAAAGCATTGGAGCAGTTCCAGCCAATGTGATTGATAAAAGAATTCCAACCATTCGGTTGGTCTGAGTACGACTAGCAAAATTGTTGAATCGTCGGACTAATTTCGATTTTCTCATCTTGCAATTCCTCGCCAGTTCGCATATTGGTAAGCAAGTCCCAGTGCCTTGGCTGCGCGTTGACCATTGGCGTAGCAAAGTTTGCCTGATAGACGAACCTGTTTAACGCCAGGATTCTCAACATCCGCAACCCCAAGTTCTGTTGCGACGAGTATTGGTTTACCGGTTGTTAATGAGAGATCGGCGGCAGCCTGGGCGAACCTTTCGTCTTGGCGTTGGTGATACGTGACAATTCTTTCTAATCCGAAATCGGGATAAAAAGATCCTTGTTGCATTAGGCGCGCTTGATTTGATTGAATGCCGAGACCTAAAAAAATAATTGCGTCAACTGCGGGATGCTCGGCTATCAGTCGCATGACTTCAGGAATCGTGTCTCGAGTTTCACCACCTGCACAATCAACTGGGTTGTTGTGGCTCCATCTGTCTGGCAACAATGCCGAGATGCTGGTGATCAAATCATCGGGTAACTGAATCAAGTTGAGTTTTTGTTGTTTCGAGATGACATCTGAAGTCACAACTCCCCAACCACCGACTGTGGTGAGTACCACAACATTTGGTCCCTTGGGTAGAGGCTGAGTTGCAAAGGTTGCGGCAATATCAAATGCCTCTTCGGCATTTGAAACTCGTGTCACTCCGTTGCTTCGACACACGCCTTCAAAAACTCGGTCGTCGCTTGCCAAAGCACCGGTGTGACTCGCTGCTGCCAACGCACCGCTACTCGTTGATCCCCCTTTGACAACCACCAATGGTTTGTGTTTTGAAATGGCCTTAAAACTTGACGCGATAGTGAGCCCGTCTTGAATACCTTCTAGATATACAAGCGCCACAGAAGTCTGTTCGTCGCTACTGAAAAAATCTAAAATTTCAGGAATCCCAGTGCACGCAGCATTGCCTGCTGAGATTGCTCGAGCGATACCGACGCCTGTGAAGCGCGAATAGTTCATAAAACTTGAAACAAAATTACCGCTTTGGCTGGCAACCGAAATTGAACCGCGCGGCGGATAGGGTCCGACGATTTGAGCACAGAGGTTTGCCGGTGTGCTGACTAGACCTTGGCCGTTTGGTCCGATTAATAAAATATTTAAGTCACGAGCAGTTTGCTTAAGTTCTTGTTGAGCTTTGAGTCCCGAATCACCTGCTTCGCCATAACCGGCCGAAGTGATATACACCGCACGAATATTTTTTCTTGCGCATGCCTCAAGGATCGCAATGTTGGTTGATGCTGGAGTACACACGAAGGCTAAATCAACCTTGTCATCAGGTAGTTCGTCGATCGCTGCTACAGATTTTACTCCGAGAACTTCTGCGCGCTCTAAATGAGTCGCGAAAACATCACCGTTGTATCCGCAAGATAATAAATTATGCAGAGATACAAAACCAAATTTGCCGGGGTGAGTTGACGCTCCGACAACCACAACGCCGCGCGGATTAAATAACGCATCAAATGATTCAGGATTAGCAGGAGTAGTCGGTGATTCGTTGAGTTTCGACGCTGGCTTGAGACTTTGAACTGGCGATTCTTGGGTGTTCATCACTATTAGTGCATCTACAGCAACAATCGACCCATCATTGCGAATAAGAATCGGGTTGATGTCAATCGATGAAATCGCAGGCTCACTTTCTGCGGTATTTGACAGAGCAACTAATAGATTCGCGAGTTGTTCGCGTGAAACTGCAGCCTCGCCGCGAAACTTTTCGAAGATTGCTTGCTGTCGTAACCGAGATTGCAAGTCAATAGCGTCTGCATATTGCAACGGCACAGGTGCAAATGCGACATCGCTAATTATCTCGGCGTAGATTCCACCGAGACCGAGCATCACAAAGAGACCGAACTGAGGGTCACGATGAATGCCTGCGATGAACTCGCGTTTGCCAGACTCCATGCGAGCAACAACAAGTGAAACTTCACCGTCTTGCGGTGTCGCCTTAGCCAACAAATCTTCGGCAGCTTGGTGCAAATCAGTGCTGTTCGTTATTCCGAGACGGACAAGTCCACGCTCAGTTTTATGTGCGATTAAATCGCCACACAATTTGACTACAACTGGGTAACCAATCTGATCAGCCGCTTCAACACACCGAACCAACGGTTGATTGTCACAGTTGATCTCGATCTCCTGAGCAAACACAATGCCGAACTGACTGAGAATCGCTTTGGATCGTGTCTCAGAAAGTGTTGCTTGACCCGAAATATTCACATCGTCAGAGTAGTGTGGGGCGCATGCTTGATGTTGCCAAAATAATGTTTCTGGCGGTGGCTATTGGCTTCACAGTTACAACATTGGCGAATCTTGGGACCACGGTTTATATGCATCGAGCACTTGCGCATAAAGCTTTAACACTGCATCCGCTAGCAACTTTTATCGCACGAGTGACTATTTGGTTGTCTACAGGTATTCGCCCGCGTCAGTGGGTGGCTGTCCATCGAAAACATCACGCGTTTACCGACCAAGAAGGTGACCCGCACTCACCTGTTCTGCTTGGATGGAAAAATGTTCAGATGCGCAATGTGGCGCTGTATCGCAAATCTGCAAATGATCCACAAACTGTCGACCGATACGCGAAAGATTTACCACAAACTCGCCTAGATCGTTTTCTATTTGATCGTGCTCTGCTGGGTCTCGGCCTTGGAATTGCGTTGTTGGTTTTTGTCTTCGGTCCATTGATCGGGTTGCTTGCTGCGTTCGTGCACTTGAACGCATATCTTGCAGGCAGTGCCGCAGTAAACGCAATCGCTCATCACTTTGGTCGAAAACCGTACGCCAATGGGGCTGGAAACTTGCAGTGGTTGGCACTCTTGACCGCCGGTGAAGGTTTGCACAATAATCATCACGCCGCACCAACTTCGGCCAGACTTTCGCACCGCTGGTATGAATTAGATCCCGGTTGGTGGTTGATAAAAGGACTCAGCGTCGTCAGGTTGGCGAAAGTTCGACTAGCTACAGTTCGGCTAAAACCTTCGGCTCATCGCATCGGCGCCTAGCGATTTAGTATTTTGAATGCAAATAATTTCTGCATTATTCGTTGAGAACTTTGCTCTTCGTCAAGCACCAGGTCCAAGTACCAGAATAGATTTAACGGGAGCATTTTTTTCGATTGTTGCGCCGACGCCAGTGCCGACAACGATTGATCCTCATTTAGTCGTCTTAATTTATTGCGCCCCAAATGAGCCTGGCAACTCACTACTTGAAGTGATTTTTCGTGAAGGTTCTGGACCAGATGATCAACAACTGGCAAGAAATGTAAGTCCGTTTACGGTTGAGCCTGGAAAATTCACTTATCGACTGGTGCGCGGCGAATTGCTTTTAAATAGTTATACGCAAATATTTGCTCATTGTCGAATTGGGACTGGTCCATGGCATCTCGTTCCATTGACGTTGCTTGAACCTGTGGCGGCTGATTCTTCTGCTAGTACTGCTACGAACTCAGAGAATTCTGAATAATGCAACTACATTTGTTGCAATGAGTTTTCGTCTAACAGATCAACAGGACAGTGCTGCTGTCTCAATTATCCGCGGTTTGGCGATGGACGCTCCACTAGCCGCCAAGAGTGGACACCAAGGCACAGCAATGGCTCTTGCGCCACTCGGACATGTTTTATTTAGTCGGATTATGCGCCATAGTCCGAAGAATCCAAATTGGAGAAATCGAGACCGATTTATTCTCAGTAACGGTCACGCTTCGATTTTGCAATATGCATTGTTGTTTCTAAATGGTTACGGTCTTGAAATTAGTGATCTAAAAAGTTTCAGACAGTTCGAATCGGCGACGCCAGGCCATCCTGAAGTTGGTCATACTGCTGGCGTGGAAGTTACAACTGGTCCACTTGGACAAGGTTTTGCTAACGCAGTTGGTATGGCAATCGCCGAGCGCAATCTTCGTGCGCGGTTTGGTGCAATTGCTAGTGACCATCATATTTTTGTTGTCGCTGGTGATGGCTGTTTAATGGAGGGAGTCAGCCACGAAGCCGCTTCTTTGGCTGGACATTTAAAACTCGACCGCCTGATTTGTATTTTTGATGACAATGCAATCACGATTGATGGATCAACTTCTCTCTCGTGCTCGGATGATGTTGCGAAACGATTCTCGAGTTATGGATGGAATGTAATGCAACTGGGCGAAATAGCCGATGACATGGACGCCCTTGAAGATGCATTGATTACGGCCCGATCGAATCTCGGTGCACCGACCTTGTGTATTTTGAAGTCTCACATTGGTTCGCCGTCGCCTGATTTCACAGATAGCCATGAAGCGCATGGCAATCCGTTCAACGCAAGTCATGTCTCTGCGACGAAAAAAATAATGCAGATTCCTGACGAGTCGTTTTGGGCCCCACAAGAAATTGTTGACGCTATTCGTGAGAACGCAGCGACTCGCGGTGCAGAGTTGGTTTCAAGTTACGACACCGACATTGCATCAATGAGCGAGAGTTATTTATGGGACGCAGCCTGGAACACGCCGAATTCGTCCTCGTTTAGTTCGCTACTACCAAGTTATGACGCGACTGCAAATTTTGCGACGAGACAAATTATTCAAAAGGCGCTGGATGCATCTCTGCCGGCATTGCCTGGTTTAATTTCAGGCTCAGCAGATTTAACAGGCAATACTGGGACGAAACTCTCGAAGCAGATCGCGCAAAGTGCAACTGCACCAGATGGACGCCAAATCTATTTCGGTATTCGTGAACACGCAATGGGCGCGGCGATTGTCGGCATGGCACTGCACGGTGGAGTTCTGCCAGTTGCAGGCACTTTCTTTGTGTTTGCCGACTATATGCGCCCAGCAATTCGCCTTGCCGCGATTTCTCGTGCGAAATGTATTTTCATTTTTACTCACGATTCTGTTGGCGTCGGTGAAGATGGACCAACTCACCAACCAGTTGAACAGCTTGCATCATTGCGAGCGATACCAGGTTTGCAAGTAATTCGTCCAGCAGACCCAAATGAAACGATTGCTGCGTGGTGTGCCGCAGTCGATCACAACGGACCTACTGCTCTAATTCTTTCGCGACAAAATGTGCCGAGTGTTACCGATGGATCAGCAGTTGATAAGGGTGCTGGAGTCGTTCGCGACTGCGACGCAAAACCTGATCTGATCTTGGTAGCCACAGGGAGCGAAGTCGGGTTGTGTCTAAATGCGTGCGAAGAGTTAACCAAAACTGGCAAACAGGTTCGCGTGGTCTCAATGCCAAGTTGGGATCGGTTTGAACGCCTGAATAAAGATCAGCAACAAAATGTATTTCCTAATCAAGTACCAGTCCTTTCTGTTGAGGCAGGCGTGACCATGGGCTGGGAGAAGTACGCCGATCAGACAATTGGAATCAATCGTTTTGGAACTAGCGCACCTGGGGCAATCGCCCTTGACAGATTAGGGATAAACCTTGACGCCGTATTGAGTGCGAGCAATCAGCTAATTGCTAGTTTTAAAAAATAATGACCGACCGACTTAAGCGTTTATTCGATGAACACGGTCAGAGTCCGTGGCTTGACAATCTCAAACGCAGTTACATCACCACAGGAGAATTGAACCGTGTTCGCGAATTTGGCATTCGCGGCCTAACTTCAAATCCAACTATTTTTCAAAAAGCAATACAAGGTTCTGATGAATACACAGAACAGTTCAAATCTCTAATCGCGACGAAAACGAGCACACTTGAGAGTTACTGGGAACTCGTATTGAAAGACATCAATGGAGCGTTAGACAAGTTTGAGCCGCTTTATCAAAGCTCTGGCGGACTTGATGGCTTTGTAAGTGTCGAAGTTGACCCGAATCTTGCGCACCAAGGCGCAGAAACCTTAGATGCTGGCCGAAAGTTGCATCAGCGAATTAATCGCGACAACGTGATGATCAAAATTCCCGCAACCGTTCAAGGAGTACCAGCGATTCGTTCGATGATTAGCGAAGGAAGAAATGTCAATGTCACTTTAATTTTTAGTTTGGATCGTTACCAGGATGTGATGAACGCCTATATCGACGGTCTGGAGATATTGCAGTTAGAGCACCCTGCCAAAGTTGCACAAGTGGCCAGCGTTGCAAGTTTTTTTATATCTCGTGTTGATACTGAGATTGATCGTCAGTTGCAAGCCAACGGCAGTGATGGCGCAATTGCATTATGTGGAACTGCAGCGATCGCTCAAGCCAAACTCGCCTATCAAATGTTCGAGCAGACTTTCTCAGGCGCGCGCTGGGAAAAACTTGCGGCTTTGGGGGCTCATGTGCAGCGTCCACTGTGGGCTTCAACTTCAACGAAAAACGTCAAATACCCCGACACTCTTTATGTAGACCAATTGATCGGACCAAATACGGTCAACACACTTCCTGATACAACTGTTGAAGCGTTTAGTGACCACGGCAATTTGGGAACGACAATTAATCAAGGTGTAGACCAAGCGCACTGGCAATGGTCGCAACTCGCAGAATATGGAGTTGATGTTGTTTCGGTCGCAGCGCAACTGGAGCACGAGGGTGTTTCATCGTTTCGAAAAAGCTTTGATGAATTACTTTCTGTGTTGGATGCAAAGGCAGTAGAACTCACTTAATGACAAAGTCAGAGATCTCGAGCGACAGCGAGATTGCTGCCGTTGTTGAACAACTTGCCTCTGCGGTTTTAGATAAAAACAACGCCGCTAAATTCGACCGAAAACAAATTACCGAGATGCTGACCTCGGCTCTACAACTCGCGCGTGACAAGCCGAATACTTTGAATCTGAAAATTGCAAATGCGGCTCTAACCGAAATGCGTGAGGCTTTCGCAATGTTTGCGCCATATACCGAACGAAAGAAAGTCACAATTTTCGGATCCGCACGAACGACAAAAGATGATCCGCTATATAAATTGACAGAGCAGGTTGCCAAGGCTTTAGCCGACGACGGATGGATGGTCGTCACTGGTGCGGGACCAGGAATTATGGAAGCCGGAATGTCTGGTGCTGGTCGTGAGATGTCAATTGGGGTGAGTATTCGCCTGCCGTTTGAAACTTCTGCAAACCCAATTATCGCGGGCGATGACAAATATGTCTCGATGCGATATTTCTTTACCCGAAAACTGATGCTAGTAAAAGAGTCGCATGCATTCATTTGTATGCCCGGCGGATTCGGCACTCTTGACGAGATGTTTGAATTGTTGACTTTATTACAGACAGGCAAGGGAAACCCCGTGCCGCTCGTGTTGCTTGACCTGCCAGGTGATCCGTTCTGGTCAAGTGTTGATACCTTCGTCAAGACATCGCTGCTGCCGCGCAATCTCGTTTCCGAATCAGATCTGGCTTTATATCATGTGGCTGCTGGAGTGACCGAAGCAGTCACTGAGATAGGTAATTTTTATACCAACTATCACTCAATGAGAATTGTCGGTAAAAAGATCGTTTTGCGGGTTAAAAATCAAGTTACTGATTCGCTACTGCGCGAATTAAATTTGAAGTTCGCCGATCTTTGCGAGTCGGGTCGCATTGAGCGAATAGAACCAACATCTCCAGAAATTTCAGATCACGACAACTTGGATAAGTTTCGCATCGCGTTCGCATTTGCAAGGCGAGACTTTGGTGGATTGCGAAGCCTGATAGATCTGCTCAACAGCAGTGTTCGTTAAGTTAGTTGACGCTGTTACTAACGCTGTTTACTAACGCTAATCATCACGATTCGCCGTCTAGTAGGCCTATTGCTTTTTCAATTGCGCGTCGAGCCTGTGTCAGCGTGCGTTCAATTTCGGGACGCTTTGATTCTCCGAGAGAGTGAGCCTCCTTGAGTGCAGCGAGAGCCCGATCGGCAAGTGTCTCTGAAATATTTCGAAGTTGTTGGACGAGTTCTTGATTCTTTTCGGCTGAATTTTGCATGATGCAACAAGTATGCCATTAGCATCCATCGTCGTGTCAAAACCTGAAGAGCTTCATGAGTGGATTAGTTTTGCCGACCCAGACCTAGAACAAACTTGGATGATTGACGCAACTTTTTTGCGGTCAAATTGGACATGTATTTATGGCAACGGATGCCAAGGAATTCTCGACGAGGCAGACCCAACGTTGCACCAAGGATGCTGTAGTTACGGTGCTCATTTCATTGACAAAGAAGATCTTGCCTCAGTGAAGAAAAGTGTTAAGCGTTTAAAGCCGGAACATTGGCAAAATTTTGATCGTGGACAAAAGGGCAAGTGGCTCGGTAAAGAAAAAGACGGTTCAGATATCACCACTTCGTATAAGGGCGCATGCATCTTTCATAATCGACCTGACTTTGAAGGCGGAATGGGTTGCGCATTTCATGTTGCTGCGACACAAGAGGGCGAACGACCAATGGATTGGAAGCCAGATGTTTGCTGGCAAGTACCACTTCGATTAGAGCAGCATGAAGAAGACGAAGACCACATTCTGTCAATAGTGCGCGAGTGGAAGCGACGTGATTGGGGCGGCGGCGGCGTTGACTTTGATTGGTGGTGTACTGATGATTCGTCAGCATTCGTTGGCTCGCGTCCTGTTTACAAATACTTAAAAGATGAGTTAATAGAACTTTGCGGTGATGAGATCTACGACATGATCGTCAAACAACTACAAAAGCCACGCACAACATTTTTACCGCACCCACAAGTACGACGTAAAAAACAAAGTTAACTATTAGTCCTGCTTCGTTTAGCAGGTCTAATTTATTTGTCTATTTTTCTATTTATTAGTTTTGCCCGATTTGCGGCGATCTTCAAGCGACAAGTAGCGCTTTCTGATTCGGATGTTCGTCGGAGTTACTTCGACAAGTTCATCGTCGGCAATCCATTGAATTCCCGACTCAAGCGTGTGGGTAATCGGAGTGGCGAGTTTTGGCCCGTCGTCGTGACTGTGCGTTCTGATGTTTGTCATTTCTTTAGCACGAACCGCATTTACTACCATTTCATCATCGCGTGAGTTCTCGCCTACGACCATTCCTTCATAAACTTCGACGCCAGGAGCAACGAACAGCGTTCCGCGAAGTTGCAAATTATCTAATGCATAGGCAGTCGTAGAACCCTTTCGGTCGGCAATCATTGCGCCACCTAAGCGGTGCGGCAAATCGCCAGCCCACGGCATGTAGCCATCCAAGCTTTGGTGAAGTAATGCTGTGCCACGAGTAACCGTGAGCAATAAAGATCTAAACCCGATTAGGCCACGAGACGGAGCTTGAAAACTAACGATCGTACGACCGCTGTCGCCTGGTTCAAGATTTGTGACGCGACCTTTGCGAGGGGCAAGTGCTTGAGTAACAGCACCAACATATTCGTCTGGCACGTCGATTGTTCCGGCTTCGAGTGGCTCATGCTTTTTGCCATCAATCTCTTTAGTGATTACTTCTGGACGACTGACTTGAAGCTCATACCCTTCGCGACGCATGTTTTCAATCAGCACCGCTAGTTGTAACTCGCCTCGACCAGCAACTGAGATCACGTCAGGAGTGTCAGTTGTGTTGACTTTAATTGAAACATTGCCAAGAACTTCTTTGAACAGTCGTTCGCTTAAGTGACGACTAGTTAAATAAGTACCTTCGCGACCTGCGTATGGTGAAGTGTTAACTCCAAAGCTCATTCGCAAAACTGGTTCGTCAACTTCAAGACGAGGTAACGACGGGGCGTTCTCAAGCGCAGCGATTGTGTCGCCTACTTCAACTTCGTCAATACCGGCCAAAATAAACAAGTCTCCTGCTGAAACTTCGCTTACTTCCTCGCGACCGATTCCGCGGAATGCAAACAGGGTTGTGATTCGACGCTTGATTGATGGAGAAGGGTTCGTTGCGGTTGGGTGTTGCCAAACCGTCACTGTGTCGCCTTTTCGCATAACGCCAGCATGAACACGACCAATTGCAAGTCGACCGAGATAATCAGATGCATCCAAGTTTGCAACTAGTGCCTGAAGCGGTGCAGCAGGGTCATCTGTCGGCGCAGGAATAGTGTCAAGAATTGCGTCTAGCAAAGGAACTAAGTCGGCATTTTCTGCCGGCATTCCGATTCCCTTCATTGAACGACCATCTCTGGCGACTGCAGAAATCACAGGGAAACTTAAATGATGATCATGGTGCGCAAGATCTAAGAACAGTTGTTCAACTTCGAGGAGAACTTCTTCTGGACGGGCATCTGATCGATCAACTTTGTTGAGTACGACGACTACGGGCAAGTCACGAGCAAGTGCCTTCGAGAGAACGTAACGAGTTTGTGGTAGTGGTCCTTCGGCGGCGTCGACCAATAACAAGATGCCGTCAACTAGCGCAAGGGCTCGTTCTACTTCTCCACCAAAGTCGGCGTGACCTGGGGTGTCAACAAGATTTATTTTGGTGCCGCGCCATTCAATTTCGGCTGCTTTTGCGAGAATCGTGATACCGCGTTCACGCTCTTGATCATTTGAATCCATTACGCGGTCTACGACTGCTTGGTGGGCAGCGAAAGTTCCGCCAGATTTTAGTAGTGCGTCAAGAAGTGTTGTTTTGCCATGGTCAACGTGCGCCACTAAGGCAATATTTCGGATGTTATTGATGGGGTTTACTCAGTTTCAGCTAGTTATTGTTTGTCTTCATCGGTGAACTCGTCGGAGAGCTCTTTACCGTCTTCGTCGAATCTCACGCCATAGCGTTCGGCTATGGCTGCATATTCGTCTTCTTGAGTCTTCGACTTGCTTTCACGCGAAAC
>CAMAWU010000003.1 GCA_945862025.1 Ferrithrix thermotolerans DSM 19514
ACTTCAGATGGTGGCACTTTTTTTAATCCAATACTCGTCTTGCCTGATTTTTCGTAGAGCGCAACAAGTTGTTTGGTCAGCGATGCATCACCCATAATTTCGTCGGGCAACATCACCACAAATGGCTCGTTGCCAACGGCGTCTCTCGCGCAACTGACTGCATGACCAAGACCTAGCGGTGAGTCTTGATAAACAACGCTGACGGCAACTTTTTCTGTGCTTGCCGATGACGCGTAGTTTTCGATTGACGGCTTGGCCCGACTGGTGACGATTATTACTCGTTCAATTCCGGCTGCAGTCGCCTCGTCAATTACAAATTGAATCGCTGGAGTGTCATATATAGGTAGCAATTCTTTTGGGGTTGCCCTAGTCGCTGGAAGAAACCTTGTCCCCATGCCTGCCGCAGGAATCACCGCAGTGCGTACAGCCACACAGTCATCATAGAATCAAAAGCCCTATGCCAACTTATGTTTACAAATTCATTGACAGTGGCGAAACCATCGAGGTTCACCAAGCGTTCACCGATGATGCCCTAACTGAGGCTCCACATCCTTCTGACGGCAAGATGCGTCGCATCAAAAAAGTCTTTACACCGGTTGGAATCACATTCAAGGGTGGTGGGTTCTATAAAAATGACAGTGCCTCAGGTTCTAAATCGGGTGCTGGTTCAGGTTCAGGTTCAGGTACTAGCACTGCGACTGATTCTGGAACTGCGACTGATTCAACTAGTTCATCTAGTTCATCTAGTTCAACTAGTGAAAAAACGACTAGTACGAGTGAGACAAAAACTGAAACAAAAACTGAAACGAAAAGCGATTCAAAGTCACAGACAAAAAGTGAACCGAAAACAACTCCTGCCAAAAGCGAATAGTTAGCACACATGGCGATTAGCCATGCAAATAAAACTTGTTGAACAGTGGTACGCCTTGTGCCGAGATAATGCGCGCCAGCGTCTTGTGATCATTTCACTTTCGGTTTTAAGTGCACTGTTCTACTTAGTGACAGCACTGTCTTTCTCGACAAGCCCGAATACGACATCGGGCCATGAATCTCGTTACGAGATTCCAGCTGGCTTTCGTGCAGTTGCAATGCAAAGTATTGGCCCACTCCCAGAAATAATTGTTGGCGATTTTGTCGATGTGATCATTGATGCTGCGGTTGCGCTCGACCGAGTGTTGGTGATTGATGTTTCTATGCAATCAGGTCATCAAGCCACCATTGTGCTGGCAGTGCCACTGGCTGATGCGCCAAAAATTGCCAACGCCGCTGCTCTCGGCGTCGTCGCCCTAGTTCTAGTTGGCTAGTTAGCGGAAGCCTGTAGCAACTGCGAGCAAAACCCCAGCGCCAATCAAGCAACGATAAACAACGTACGGCGCAAAAGTTTTTGTCTGCACAAGTCGAATCATCGACCACATTGCAATCCAGCCAGAGATTCCAGCGACAACAATTCCAACGATCATCGGCACGAGCAAACCATCAGGTATTCCGTCGCTAACAAGTTTTGCAAGTTTGAAAATAACTGCCCCAGAAATAATTGGCACACTCATCAAAAATGACAACCGTGCTGCGGCCTCGCGAGAATAACCAGAAAGTCGAGCAGCCGTAATCGTGATCCCACTGCGCGAGGTTCCCGGGTTGAGCGCGAGAACTTGTGCAGCACCAATTACGAGTGCGTCGCGAATTGTCAGCGAGTCAACCGATTGCAAATGATTCTTTGAAGTTGCTCGGCGATCAGCCCAAATTAAGAGAACACCAAAGACAATCAAACTCACGCTGATCAGTGCAGGACTGCCAAGTTTTTCGGTGATCTTGTCTTCGAACGCCGCACCGACGATGCCGGCAGGCACAGCAGACAAAACCAACAGCCATGCTCGTTGACCAGCAGATGTTGGTTGCTGTCGACGGCTGAAAATTAACTGCGAGCCTTGAGTAATGTAAACGATCAAATCTTTGCGCAGATAAATCAAAACAGCAACAAGTGTGCCGAGGTGCAGGGCTGTGTCGAAAGCCTTGGCTGTTGCCACTGTGTCGAAATCATTCCAGCCAAACAACCACGGCACAATCACTAAGTGACCGCTAGACGAAATCGGCAGAAATTCTGTTAGTCCTTGCACAATACCCAACACGATTGCGTGCAGGATTGACATTAATTAAGCGCCACTCATCATCACATCGCTTATAACTAGTGAAAGTCCAACCGCTCGCATTGGCAGCCAATCGATGTCATTGCCTAGATCAACAATGTTCAACAACATTTTTTGCAAAGTTGATGCAATCGTAAATTCACGAATCGGTGCACCAAGTGTGCCGTTGGTGATGACGATGCCAGATGCGCCAGTCGAGAAGTCTCCGGAAATCGTGTTAACGCCGCTGTGCATTCCCGAAACATCTTGAATCAGCACACCATCGTCAATGCCACTAATTAACTCGGCCTGAGTTTTGGTTCCGGGTTGCACTTGCATCGCTAAACAACTAACTCCAGGCGAACCAGCGAAACCTCCACGACTTGCGTTACCCGTGCTTTTGGTATTCATCCGCCGAGCACTGTAACTTGAGTGCACAAATTTTTTAAGCACGCCATTTTCAATCAACACATTTCGTCGTGCTGCTAAACCTTCACCGTCAATATCTGTTGCGGTATACGCCAGCGGGTTTGTTGGATCATCAACAAGAGTGAACCTTGCATCTGCGACTTGTTGATTAAGACGGTCAGCAAACAAGCTTCGGCCCTTCGCCAAACTTTCGCCGTTTAATACGCTGGACAAAATACTTACGAACTGCGAAGTTACATATGGGTCAAGCACTATTGTCACAAGTTTGCTGGCCGGCTTTGTCGCCCCCAACAAACGCGTTGCGCGATCTGCTGCTTCGCGGGCTGCTTTATTTAGATCAAACTCTTTCGGTGAATCGCCAACCGAGAACCCGAATCCTGTCAGAGATTCATCACCGTCATCTGCCAAAGTCGACACCGAGACATAACAAGAATTGCCACGACCACTTTCGCGAATACCAGTTGTAGTGGCAACAGCCGTTTCGCCCCAGCCATCCTCGTAGTTTGCCTCTTCGGCACGCACGCGTACATCAGCAGCCAGCGTTAATTTTTCTAACTCTTTCGTAATCGAAATCTTTTTATCAGTCGGATAATTTGCAAGTTCTTCATCCCAAAACTTCTGTGGAATTTGCGCAACACCATCTGGCTCGGCAAGACCAGCCCATTCGTCAACTGTGCCGAACTGAACATTGTCCCGTGCTTCAGCAAGTACTTCTGTAATCGCGTCGGCATCAAGCGTGCCCGCATAGGCAAAGCCAGTTCGCCCATCTTTAATTACTCGAATACCAATGCCCTCACTTTGCGCAGAAACAAAATGCTCAACTTCGCCTTCATAGACGCGCACCGAAGTTTCGCCGCCACGAGAAATATATGCTTCAACTTGTTCACCCGATTTTGCTTTGCCAACTATTGAGTCGGCGAGTTTTTGTAATTCTTGAACTCCATCACTCATGCTGCCGTGCCACCGATAGTCAGCGAACGCACACGAAGTGTTGGTTGACCATCACCGACTGGCACACCTTGACCGTCTTTGCCGCACATGCCAGGATTACCCATCGCGAAATCATTGCCGAGCAAGTCAATATCTTTCAAAACCTCTGGACCATTACCGATCAGGTTGCTTTCACGAAGTGGTTCAGTAATTTCACCATTCTCGATTAAGTAAGCCTCAGTCATACCGAACACAAAGTCGCCACTTGCGGTATCAACTTGTCCCCCGCCAAGTTTGGCGATGTACACACCGTGCTTAGTGTCGCGCACAATGTCATCTGGATCTTCTTTGCCATTGATCACGAATGTGTTCGTCATTCGCACCATCGGCAAGTGCTGATAACTCTGGCGACGCCCATTGCCGCTTTGTACACGACCTTCTTTTCGCGCCCGCAAATAATCCCACATGTAATCTGTGAGAATGCCGTCTTGAATCAAAGTGTTGCGTTGCGATGGATGACCCTCGTCGTCGATACCAATAGCGCCCCACTCGGCAGTCATCGTGCCGTCATCAATCAGCGTGACTAATGGTGATGCAACGAGTTCACCCATTTTGCCGCGGTACACGCTTGCACTTTTTCCGACTAGGTCGGCTTCGAGTCCGTGGCCGCATGCTTCATGAAACAACACACCGCCACTGCCGCGCTTAATTACAACTGGCATCGCCCCAGATGGTGCTGGTCTCGCGCTGAGTTTTGTCACTGCTTGTTTGGCGGCACGAATTGCTAATTCTTCAACATCGTTTTCGTCAAACAATTCAAAACCAATTGTGTGGCCAAGTGAGTCGTAGCCAGTTTGCATTCCTCCATCGCCAGTTGCGACAACGCTTACTCGTAGAAGCGTGCGCACTTGATCATCGGCGCTCAACACGCCATTGCTATTGGCAACTAAAATTCTTCGAAGCGAATCGCCGTAGCCGGCAGACACTTGCACGATTGCCGAATTCACTGAGCGTGCTGCGGCATCGGCTCGTTTTAGCAATTCAACTTTGCGAGATTTTTCAACGCCGTCTGGTGAAATTTTTATATTGTTCACCGGATGTCGCAGAGTTGCACCAAGTTGAACTTTGTTGACCCCACCACCACCTTGTTTTGCCGCCATTGCGGCAGCCTCACTGGCAGCAAGCAAGCCGCGCTCGGACAAATCCGAAGTGTGCGCAAAACCAGTCGTCTCGCCAGACACGACTCGAATACCTGCACCGCGATCGCGACCAGAAGTAACTTGCTCAACTTTGCCGTCATCTAACCCAGCCGAAGTGGATCTTTTATCCTCTATATATATCTCTGCGAACTCGGCTCCAGTACTGCGCCCCTTAGCCAGCACTCGTTCTAAAACATCTGTTGCAACTAGCGGTTCTGTGGTTTGGGATTTCGTCATGCCCACAGCCTAGAGGTGATGACATATCTGAGTCTTGTCGCTCGTAAAGTTTGAATGTGGATAATTTGACGACTGACGAACTACAACAGCGCAGTCGTCGCCCTACCCTGCCAGCCGATTTCGAACATCGCATGGTGTGGTGGAAGGAAGCACTAATTATCAGTGCCTTCTATTCGGTTTATACATTGATCCGAAATCAATTTGGGTCATCCCTAGTTAAGGGCGTCTCAATTCCTGAGCACGCATTCACAAATGCAGTTCGAGTGATTCGTTTTGAGCGATGGCTCGGATTATTTCACGAAGAAACAATTCAAGAGTGGTTCTTGCCACATGTTTGGTTTATCAAAACAATGAATGTCTATTATGGCACAGCCCATTTTTTTGTCACACTGGCTGTGTTCGTCGCACTCTACAAACTTCGCCCGTCTGTTTTCGGCCAGTGGCGAAACACGCTTGCTGTGATGACCACGCTGGCAATTATCGGCTTCTCATTGTTTCCATTGATGCCACCAAGATTGCTTGACGCACCATGCCCAGATGCTGGATTTGGCGCGCAATGCATAGTCAATGAATTGCGCACTCGTAATGGTGCAGAAAATTTTGGATTCAGCGACACAATCAAAGAATTCGGCGGGCCTTGGGCTTTTGATAGTGGGGCAGCAAGCAAAATCACAAATCAATACGCTGCAATGCCTTCGCTGCATATCGGTTGGTCAATGTGGTGTGCATTCGGGTTGTGGCCGATCGCCAGAAAGTTTTGGATGCGCGCCGCACTATTTATTTATCCGAGTGTGACGATGCTGTGCATCATCGTCACAGGCAATCATTTTTGGATTGACGGAGTTGGTGGGTTGCTCGCTTACTCTGTGGCATATTTCATCGGGACTGAACTCCATTATCTAAACCGTCGTCGTCTTGTATCCCAAATTTCAAAGGCTTCTCAGACTCAAAAGCAAACTCTGGACTAGCGTAAAGAGCCCTATGGCGCTATCAGACATTCGCCAACCAAGCGACCTTGCGAACTTATCGTTCGGACAACTTGCAGAGCTGGCAAGCGAGATTCGTGAATTCATTGTCGAAGCAGTTGCTAAAAACAGCGGTCATCTTGGTTCTAATTTAGGGGCAGTTGAATTAACTTTGGCTTTGCACCGAGTTTTTGAATCACCACGAGATGCAATTTTGTGGGACACAGGACATCAGGCCTATGTTCATAAAATTGTTACTGGTCGTCGCGGTGGATTCAGTAATTTGCGACAAGCAGGCGGTATTTCTGGATACCCGAGCCGCGAAGAAAGTGTGCATGACTTCATCGAAAATAGTCACGCTTCAACAGTGCTTAGTTACGCCTATGGACTTTCGGTTGCGCGAGACGCAGGTCAAACTCCCGACAGACAACACATCGTTGCCGTGATCGGCGATGGCTCGTTAACTGGCGGCATGGCATACGAAGCACTCAACAACCTTGGTCACGCAAAGCGTCGCGTAATAATCGTGCTCAATGACAACGGTCGTTCGTATGCCCCGACTATTTCTAATTTAATTAGTCCTCTTGAGTCATCTGCCGCACCGAGCGCAATAGATCCGAAGAGTTCTCGACTTCGCCCACAGGACAGACTGACGAGACGGCTTTCGCGCGCACTTACTTTCATCCGTTTGAATCCTGTTTATGTTCGTCGTCAACGCAAACTCGAAAAGTTTTTGTATCGATTGCCAGTCGTCGGACCACAGGCCGAACGCGGGCTTGAAGCGTTCAAAGCCGGTATCCGTGAATTTTTGCAACCAACAGCATTTTTTGAAGCTCTCGGAGTTCGATATATCGGCCCAATTAACGGACACAACCAAGAAGAACTAGAGCAAGCATTCGCAGCGGCAAAACTAAATGTTGAAGAGGGCCCACTTGTAATTCATGTGATCACACAAAAAGGCCGCGGCTATGCACCGGCAGAAGACGACGACGAAAAAAACTTGCATGATGCACCAATTTTTGATCCGATCACGGGCCCACCAAAATCTCTGCCGACTGGATACACCCAAGCGTTCGCAGACACGATCATCAAAATTGCTGAACAAGATTCTCGAGTTGTCGCGATCACTGCGGCGATGCCAGGGCCAACAGGATTACTCCCGTTTCAATCACACTTTCCCGATCGATTTATTGATGTGGGAATCGCCGAACAACATGCTGTGACTGCAGCAGCCGGCATGGCGATGGGTGGTTTACGACCAGTCGTTGCTTTGTATTCAACATTTTTGAATCGTGCATGGGATCAAATCGTTTACGATGTTGCGCTGCACCGACTGCCCGTCGTGTTTTGCCTAGATCGCGCAGGAATAACTGGTGATGATGGCCCAAGCCATAATGGTATTTTTGATATGGCGTTGCTTTCTAAAGTACCGGGCATGCGACTACTTGCACCTTCGAGCGCACAAGACTTATCAAAAATGCTTGAAGACGCAATCGCGCTTGCAGAAACGGGTCCAGTTGCGATTCGATATCCAAAAGGAATTGCCCGCGTTGTCGGCGAACACGAAGTTGGCTCTGGGTTGAGTGCTCGAAAATTGCGTTCATCGGCAGTGCCGAATGTTTGTGTGCTGGCAGTCGGCAAGATGGTCAGCGCCGCTGAAAAAGCGGCTGAGTTGCTTTCTGAGCGTGGAATTGAAATCACTTTGTGGGATGTTCGAAGTTGTGTGCCAGCAGATGAAATGATGATCTCGGATGCATCAAAACACTGCGTCGTTGTGACTATTGAAGACGGAATCCGCGATGGCGGAATCGGAATGATGCTGGCCGATGCGGTAACAAATATTCAGGGCTCGGTGAATCCACGAATTGAAGTTTTGGGATTGCCAACAAAATTTCTGATGCAGGCCAAGCCAGCTGTGATTTTGAAGCAACTCGGACTAGATGCTGATTCACTTGTCGAAACAATCGCCAAACTGGCAACAGTAAAACCAAAATAGTTTGGTGCGACGCTAGTGAATATCGCATCGCTAGAAAACGAACTTCAACTTGCCTTGAAAGTTGCCGATGCGGCAGCAGCAGTCAGCCTTGCCGGGTTCAACGCTCGCTCATTTACTGTTGAGCGCAAAGCCGACAAAAGTGAAGTGACCGAAATTGATCGCGCAACTGAAACTGCGATTACAAAAATTTTGCGAGCCGAGAGACCAGAGCACAGCGTCTACGGCGAAGAGCACGGCATCGTTGGGCCGAGTGACGCAAAATATCAATGGGTGATCGACCCGATTGACGGCACAAGCAATTTTGTGCGCGGGGTTGGGGTGTGGGCATCTTTGATTGCTCTTGTCAAAAATAATGTTCCGATACTTGGTGTCGTCTGCGCACCCGTATTGCAGATGCGATGGTGGGCTGTTACTGGTGGTGGCGCATTCTTTAATGGACAGCCAATTCGCGTTAGCAAAGTTGACACGATGCGTGAAGCAAGTTTGAGCATCACTTCGGGTAAAGGCTGGGACAAACTTGGAGCGAATTCGTCGCTTGCGAAATTGCAAAGCGATGTTTCTCGAGTCCGCGGCTACGGCGATTTCTGGCAACACATGTTGGTCGCGCAAGGTTCAGTTGATATTGCGATTGACAATATTGGCTTAGCGCCATACGACATTGCTGCCCTCGTACCTATTGTTCAGGAAGCCGGCGGAAAATGCAGCGACCGCTTTGGCGCACAAGACTGGCGCGCCAACTCGTTGATTACAACTAACGGTCTGTTGCACGACGCAACTCTCGCGTATTTACCAAAATAGTTTTATCGCAACTCGCAACTCGCAGAATTTCTAGCGAACGATAAACCAAATAATTGCAGCAATACCTGCAACAACGCCGATTACTGGTGGTAATAATCGTTTGAGAATCGGCATCGCTAGTGACATGCCCGCCGAACCCAACAGATCTAATGGTGCATTTTCGACTGGTGTGATTATGCGCCGAGTCTTTGTCTCGTCGCTTGCAGGCGTAACACTCTGCTCGTTTGTAGCGCTTGAGATTTTCGCAGGCGCTGAAATTTGATTCGCATCTTGCGCCAAAACCGTTGTCTCAAGATTGACAACAAACTGTTTGAGCAACTTGTCGCTCACATCGGCTAGCGCACCGCGACCAAATTGTGCGATCTTGCCTGTGATTGTTAAATCTGTACTGACGGTGCAGCGTGTTATGCCTGAGTCAACAACTTCAAGTTGCGCGGTGATAATTGCTGAAGCATTGCCTTTGCCAGTTGAATCACGACCTTCGCCTTTCAAAACGGCGCGATGTGCCGCATCATTGCGTTCTTGAAAGATTGCTTGGCCACCAAACTTCGCAACGATCGGACCAACCTTCACGGTTACATGGCCTTTATATATATCGCCTTCGATGCTGGTCAAAGTTGCACCTGGCAAGCATGGTGCGATTCGCGCCAAATCTGTCAAGATCACCCATGCAACGTCAATCGGCGCCTTTACTTCAAACGAATTGTTGATTTCCATTGCACTAATCCTCCGCAGTGATCATACTTACGCACCTAGGCTTGGCACATGGCGACAACAGTTATTCGCGATGCATCACTTGTTGATGGCACTGGCTCACCGCAACGACCAGCAGACATTGTGATCAACGACGGTCGGATTGTTGAAATCACTCCCGCACTTAAGGCATCAACTAGTCACGCATCGCGTGTGATCAATGCCGACACAATGCTCGTCGCGCCGGGTTGGGTAGATGTTCATACTCACTATGACGCGCAAGCAACTTGGGACCCGTGGTTAACTCCAAGCAGTTGGCACGGAGTAACTACAGCAGTGATGGGAAACTGTGGTGTTGGGTTTGCGCCCGCGCTTCCCGAACGACACGAATGGTTAATTGAATTAATGGAAGGTGTCGAAGATATTCCGGGCGCTGCGATGACAGAAGGCATCAAGTGGGAGTGGGAATCTTTTCCTGAGTATTTAGACGCGCTCGACCGACGCAAGCGCGTGATTGATTTAGGCGCACAAATTGGTCACGGTGCGTTGCGTGCGTTCGTGATGGGTGATCGCGGTGCGAATAATGAAGATGCAACACTTGACGACATCAGCAAAATGGCTGATCTCACAGAGCAGGCGTTGCGAGCAGGTGCGCTTGGTTTTTCTACTTCGCGAACTTCGCTGCACAAAAGTAAAAACGGCGAATTCGTGCCGGGCACGAGTGCGCAACCAGATGAGTTGTACGGCATCGCCGAAGGTATTCGTCGTGCTGGTCACGGAATATTTCAAATGGCCGCCGAACATTGGCGCGTACCAGGTGATGAGTGGGGCTGGATGCGCGAACTCACGCGTCGCACGGGTGTGAAGATGAGCATTAATTTAAATCAACCTGCAGATGACTCCGAACTCTGGCGAGAAACGCTTACTCTCATCGAAGAATCTGCGCGCCTTGGTGAAAAAATTGAAGCACAAGTTGCTGGTCGCAGTATCGGATTAATAATGTTTTTGCAAGGCACCGTGCATCCGCTAATGATGCACCAGGCATACATTGAGGTCGCAAGTTTGCCGATCGCTCAGCGTGCTGCTGCGCTCGCCGACCCTGCGCGACGTGCTCGACTGTTACAAGAACAACCAGCTCATCGTTTCTTCAAACAATTTGTCGGCGAAAATTTTCACACAATGTTTCCGATTACGTCTGCAGCAATTGATTACGAACCAACACGCGAACAATCGGTAGCGGGAATCGCTGCAAGTACCGGCAAATTACCTTTTGAAGTCATTGTTGATCACTTGATTTCTAGTGGCGGCACAGGAATGATCTACCGTCCGTTTTTGAATTATGCATACGGTGATTTGTCAATGACATACAAATTATTGCAACACCCGAATACACGCAATGGGTTGAGTGACGCTGGTGCGCACTGCGGAGTGATTTGCGACGGTGGCATGCCAACATTTATGTTGACTCACTGGGTGCGTGATCGTGAGCGTGGGCCGAGGCTTGAACTTGAACAAATGATCAAACGACAAACTCGTGACACTGCCGAACTGCACGGACTTTGTGATCGTGGCGCAATTTTGCCGGGCTTACGTGCCGATATCAACGTAATTGATTTTGATTCTCTTGGGTTTGATAATCCTAAAGTTGTATTTGATTTGCCGGCTAAAGGTCGACGCCTTGTGCAAACTGCGCATGGTTATGTTGCGACACTTGTCAACGGTGTGCAAACTGTTGACCGTGATGAGTTCACTGGCGAACTGCCGGGCAAACTCGTGCGTGGCCCACAATCCTAAAAACAGCAGAATTTATTTGCGACATACTTTTAAATTTCTTATAGTTATTTTTTGTCTTGGTTGCTTAGCTGGATGCAGTTCAACTTCGACTAGTTCTGTGCTCGTTGATTCGGGTCCAGCAAAACTTGTAACTACAGCGCCTATTTCAAGTGCGACAACAGTTACGACTGCCTCGCCAAATAAACTTTCATTTACGCTTGCCGTTAGTGGTGATATTTTGCCGCACAGCCGATTATGGCAAGGTGCAAAACGCAATGCGATCGCCAACGGCACTGTAAACAAAGACGGCTACGACTTTCGACCAATGTTCGCACTCGTCAAGCCGATTATTTCAAGTGTCGATCTGGCAATTTGCCATCTTGAAACACCCATTGCTCCGCCAGATGAAGAATTATCTACTTTTCCATTTTTTGGTGTGCCTAGTGAAATTACCGACGCACTTGCCTACGCCGGATACGACCGTTGCAGCACTGCAAGCAATCACGCAATGGATCGCGGCACACGTGGCATTGACACAACCTTGAATGCTCTTGACCGAGTCAGAATTTCTCATGCAGGAATGGCTCGCACTCCACAAGAAATCAATCCAAAGTTAATTTTTGTAAATGGCATCTCGATTGCACATATGTCTTACACATTTAGTTACAACGGCTTGCCTGCCGCTAACGGTGAAACTTGGCGCTCAGCGATAATTGACACAGAGCGTATTCTGCGCGATGTGCGTCAAGCCCGCAAACTCGGCGCTCAAGTCGTATTGCTAAGTATGCACTGGGGAAACGAGCGCGAGTCGGCGCCGAGTTCATTTCAACAACAAATCGCAGACGAGATTACAAAGTCTGGTGAAGTCAATCTGATAATTGGAAGTCATGCCCATGTGTTGCAGCCAATCAAATTAGTTAACGGCACATGGGTGATTTACGGCCTTGGAAATTTTTTATCTGACATGCCTACAACTCCGAAAGATCCGCCATGGCCTGCCAGCACTCAAGATGGAGCAATTGTTACTGCAACTATTATTGTCGCCGCGGATGGAAAAGTTTTTGTGGCGCCGCCAGTTGTCACACCAACTTGGGTTGATCGAGTTTCGGGTTGGCAGATTCGTTCGGTAGTTAGTGATTTGAAATCTAAAGACATCGACAGCTCTACTCGTGCCGAACTTCAAGCCTCACTCAAACGAACCACTTCAGTACTCGGTGAATATATAAAGAACTAGCGCTAGATATGATTGGCTCGTGCCAAATATTGTCGATAAATACAATCAAGCCGAGCGTGCGGGTCGGGCAACGGTTTCGAACAGGGCAATTGAATCGTTCAGCCTTGAACTGTGGAACACACTGGGATATCCATTCAAAGTTGACAGTGAATCTGAACTATGGCGCTATCACGATGTGATGCAAGAAGGCCGCTATAACGAGAACTTACGCCTAATAGGTAGTTACTCTGATCATGATTTTGACTTGGTGACCAGCACTGCAAAACAGATTCTGAGTTTTTCAGAGCGTGAACTACCAATTCGAAACAGTGGCAAGCACGCGCTTACGCGGTCACTCCACCAATATCAACTGTTAATGAAGCATCGCCCGCACGATGGTCCGTTACGGGTCCTTGAAATCGGCCCAGGCAGTGGATATCTCGGTTTGCTGCTCGCAAACGATGGTCATCAATACTTTGCAATGGATGCCGCACAAGCGTTCTATTTGTATCAGAAGAAACTTTGGTCAGATATCTACGGCGCAGACTATTTTGACTACTCAGAATCTTCGTCACGCACAGACAATGCAAAAGTAACGCACATTCCTTGGTGGAGGTTCGCGAATCTTTCAATTCCAATACCTGATGTTGACATCGTGACTATCAATCATGCGCTCACCGAGATGCACCCACAAGCAGTCAAAACAATCTTCGCCCGCCTCTACTCAGCCTGGGGCGACAACGACAAAAAACTAGTGCTCGCCGAGAGCCTTGGCTACGACTACTTCAAGCGCAAAGATGCGATGCTCGCAGATATTCGTGCTAAGAGTTTTACTGTCAATTGCATCACAAATAGAGTGACGATCTTTAGACCTAATAGTGGAGCTGCCACAGCACAATTAGTAGAATTAGGAAGAAGACCAACTTTCGGCGTGCGAATTAAAAGTCGGCTCAGAAAACGAATAATAAATTTAGTTGTGCGGTCTCTAAGACACCCATTCGGGCAACAACTTGCAAAACTAATTAAGCGCGGACCGATCCATCACGATAAATTAACTGCAGCGATTGACGCACAGACACAACCTCTGCACGACTTCTTTGAGAATCTAGTCGCCGACGAACGAACCCCAGATGAGATATTCGAAAAGCCAAGAATTGGAGATATTAAATGAAGACAGCATTAATTATCGGTGGCGGGTTTTCTGGTTGCGCGGCAGCCCACCAACTTGAAATGCTCAGCGGATGGGATGTGACCCTCGTCGAGTCGGCAC
Source organism: Ferrithrix thermotolerans DSM 19514 (assembly GCA_945862025.1). Classification (GTDB taxonomy): domain Bacteria; phylum Actinomycetota; class Acidimicrobiia; order Acidimicrobiales; family Ilumatobacteraceae; genus BACL27. The sequence continues at coordinate 13,627 of CAMAWU010000003.1, forward strand.
CGTTTCTCGGCGCTGGCGTGCGCACACAATGGTTCGGTGGCCACCCGTACACGTTTGGGCCAAGACACTTTCTTACCCCATATGAAGAAACTTTCACATATCTGAATGCAATTGTTCCGATTCGTCGTTGCCCAGAACACGAATTTCTAACTTATGTTGAACGCGACAATGCCTTCTACGCGTTTCCGATCAACATGACAGACGTTCGCACGATGCCTGATTACTCTGAGATTCAAGCCGAAATGGATGAGAAGAAACGCGAAGAGTTCCGTGGCGCAAAAGAAGCAAAAAATATTGAGGACTATTGGATCGGCTCAGTTGGTCAACGACTCTACGACAAATTCATTGACGAGTACAGCAAAAAAATGTGGCTGATAGATGACAACAAAAAAATTGATACATTCGGGTGGTCACCAAAAGGAGTCGCATTAAAAGACGGGCCGCGAGCCGCATGGGATTCTGCGATCTCTGGTTATCCGTATGCGCCAGATGGCTATGACTATTACTTTGGCTTCGCAACTCAGGCAGCACGAGTACTACTTTCAACAACAATCACAAACTTTGATATTCCTAATAAAAATGTGACATTTAATGGCGAGAAAAAATCTTACGACATCATCGTCAACACAATTGCGCCTGACACAATCTTTGACGAATGTTATGGAGCATTACCGTTTCTTGGTCGAGAGTTTCACAAGATTGTCTTTCCAACCGAAACAGTTTTGCCAGAAAATGTTTACTTTCTTTACTATGCCAACGATGAAAAATTTACACGACTAGTTGAATACAAGAAATTCACTCACCATGTATCGCCGACAACTTTGATTGGCATGGAGATTCCGACATTTGGCAATGGCAAGCACTACCCGATGCCGTACCAGAGTGAACAAATTCGTGCCGAACGCTATTTCGCGGATATGCCTGATGGCGTCTTCTCAATTGGTCGTGCGGGTTCGTATCTTTACGGCATCGATATTGACGACTGCATTCGTCAAACAATGTTGATGGCCGAAACTCTTCGTGCTGGCGGTCAAGATCATCCAGTACCTGGCGAAAACTACCGCTTCCCAGAACTTCAGAGATAACCAAGATGACTGATAAAAATTTTAAAGAACCATATTTCATTCCGGCGAATAGTTCAGAGTTTTTAGCCAATGGCGAGACTTGGATTGAAAATAATCAAAGGTTTCGACAATCAGAACGCTTTAGATTTTTTCGCTGTGCGATGGACTATATCGTTGAAAATTATCTACCGGGGTCATATTTTGAATTTGGTGTACACCGAGCGCGAACCTTCACAATGGTTATGGGACTCGATGACTTCTATGCCTCAAATATGGGGGAAACGGCAGGTGGTCTAACTCCTAAACCTGGTGGTGGCTTCATGGACAAGTATTTTGCTTTTGACTCATTTGAAGGTTGGCCACAAATCTCGGATGTGACTTCGCACCCTCACTACTCCCCTGGTGGAGCGAAAACAGACTCCGATGAATTTATTGAACTCTTGACCGCATATGGGCAATCCACAGAAAGAGTCGAACTTATAGAAGGTTTCTACGATAGATCTTTAACTGAAAGTCTTGCGAACAAATACGTTCAAGAAAAAGTAAAAGCATCGCTTATAACTGTTGACTGCAATCTCTACGAATCATATAAATCAGTGTTTGCATGGGTAGACCAATTCATGCAACCTGGAACCGTGCTCTACTTAGACGACTACAACACTTTTCGAGCTCAGCCCAACCAGGGACCGAAACGCGCATGGAACGAATACAAAGAAATATCAGATTGGAAATTTGAGCCGTTTCTCCCAGTCGGACATTGGGGGTTTTCATTTATTGTTTGTTAGGCGTACCAAGTAAGCCTTTTAAACGTAAGTCTCTCGAAAGATAGACTTACGACAAATGGGTGAGCATTCAAACTCCGAATTTTTTACAGCCGAAGAACGAGCCCTCAGCGCAGAGTTTCTCAGCAATGGATTTATCGTTAGCGATGCCGAATCACCAAAAATTCTCGAGAGTATTAGCGACAATATTTCCCAAATAACAAAAAATTGGCTTAGCAACAACAATCTAGGAAACAAAACTTTCGATCTCGCCAACTCACATGAATTCGTCCCGAATGACCAACTCAATGATCTCCGACTGACAATTTTCGCCGAGATCAACAAACATGCTGACATTCGCCAAAGATACTTTTCTTTGGCTCGAAATACCTTGTCATCTTTGGTTGGCAACGAACTGGCAATGCAGAATAAAGTTAATGTCTCTATCCAACAACCGAATGATGAAAGTTCGGTACTCCCGATGCATTCCGACATCTGGACAGGCGATTCCCCTTTTCAAGTCGTGTTGTGGGTGCCACTCACCGATGCATCAAAATCAAACTCAATGTTTTTCCTCCCGCCTAATAAAAGTCGCGAGGCCCGACAGAGAGTTGCCGCAGGAGAATTTAACTCAATGGATCAGATTGAGATTGAATACAAATCACAACTGATCACCATGGATGTTTCATACGGTAAAGTTTTAATCTTTGATTCAAGTTGCTTACATGGAAACGTCCTTAACTTAACCAAAACTGCTCGCTGGTCAATGAATTGCCGGTTCACCGGACTACTTACTCCGTTTACAAACCCTGAGCGCCGACTCGGTACCTATTATCTTCCAATTACGACTCGTGCAGCCACGAAAATGGGGCTTTCGCTTCTTGGATCGCAAGAAGGCTGAAATTATGACCCGTAGTGATACTCGCGAACAAAAGGGCACAAAGGCTTATACGACTCCGAGGTCTTTCGGTGGTTTTCAAATTCCAATTACTTTACAGAGCACAACACTACGCAATTACTGCGAAAAAAAAGATCTGGTGTTTCACCTACATGTGGTTGAAAATCAGATCCCAAATACTTACCTGGTACTTGAATCATTAGTTGAGAAGGCCAACCACTACGACGGAATAGTGATGTGCAGCGTTTCAATGTTGCCAGGTGATCCAAAAGTTCGGCAGATGATTACTCGCCGAGTTCTTGAGCAAGGTTGTTCATTACACTTTACTTTTGAACAGTTAGTGGTTTCTTCATTAAACCAACTTGCAGAACTTGAAGAACTGGTTGCTTTGATTCAACTTTCACCGCACCATACTGCTGGAAACTCGCACTCTTTAACTCACTTGTTGTAAGTTATAAGTACATGAGTCGGATTCTCGTAACTGGTATCAACTCTCCACTTGGCCAAGCCGTCGGGCGAAAACTTCAAGCCGAAGGACACATCGTTGTCGGCACAGTTCGCTCGTCAAAACTCAATTCGCAAGGTTTGCCTGCAAACGAACTGATCGCCCTCGACCTCGAAAATGCTGTTTCATTTATGAACATCGCAGGTGAAATAAAGTCGATCGTTCACGTCGCTGCGGCAAGTGTTGGAAGTGCTGAACACCTAATGTCTATAACAGGTTTTGGAACTCTGCATCTTGTAGAAAGAGCCAAAACTCTTAAGGTCAAGCGCATAATCCATATTTCAGGGATGGACGCTTACGGAAAAATATCTGTGCCGACCGTGACCGAATTTACTCAACCAACGCACCAAAATGCTTACGGCACTGCTAAGTGGGCTGCCGAATCGTACATTGCAGACGCCTCAACGTTTATTGAAGGGATCAGTATTCGCTCACCCGCGATTGCAGGGCGAAACCATACAAGACATTTTCTTGCGCGGACTCTTGAGAAAATGTTGAACCAAAATGCGACCATTGTCGTTTCGAATCCTAATTTTAACTTTAACAACCTTGTCCATGAGACCGTTCTAGCCGACTTTATTTTCGCGCTTTTGGAGTTACGAAATCTCCCAGAGTTACAAGCAGTTACGGTTGGATCGCTAGACGCTATCAGTTTTGAGAAAATAATAGAGTTTCTAGCAACAATAAGTGACTACAAGGGTGAAATAAATTGGGGACAAAGCACTGCTCAACCTTTCAATATAGATTTTTCGACAACAATGAATTTTGGCTTTCAACCAATCACTTTGTTGCAAACACTCAATTTATGGACAAAGGATTTACGCCTCAAAGAAATCGAAAATTTTATTCTTAATTGATGACAAATCAGTGAATGAGACTCTTCTAAGTTTGTGAAAATTCCGTGACGTAACTGGATTAAACAAAATACTTGACGACAGAAATATTGGTGGACTTTAGGTCAAGATGTGGCAGTATCCTACGCGTATCCCTATTTACGTTAAGCCAATATTTAGAAGTAATAGTATGAGATATTTTTAATTTACAGCCAGCTCGAAAAAGAACTGTACAAGACAATGTGTTGCTCCCCAAGACTCGCGCGCTCTATATCAGGCTCGGGGGATTCCCATGTCGGCTGCAAAATATTTGTTTTTTATAAACTTTATTCAGATAATGAGTGGAGTACTGGCTCCAGTACAACAATCTGAATTTTCGTCGCCACAGAGATATCGTTCAAATTCTGATGGCTTAGATTTGATGGGAGACTTCCCAAATAAATGAAACACTACTATTGGAGAAGTTAGGAGATTAGGCGCCTCAAATTGCAAAAAAGATAACTAGAGGTTGCTCTCAAAATTTATTTTAAGTTGAATTTTTAAGGATCCTTATCTTGAAGTGTTTATTTTGTCCTCAAATGTCCCAAAATTTTTTCTAGAGACAAGACAATTTCGTTGATTTCACGCTCTCCAAAATTTTCGTTCAAAAAAAGATTGAAACTTCTTGCCTTCATTGACTCAGCGTTTGAACTTTTAATGACTTTTAAATTAAGTTTTTTGGTGATTTCCCAATCCGCCACTATATTTTGAAAACTAGGTAACAACGAAACTCCTTCAGCCTGCATCATCTCTGCAATTTCTAATTTTCGTGTCTTGAACTCATCTCCAACTAAAAGTGGGATAAAGAAAGGAGACTGTCCGCGCGAATGGCGCATCAATTCAAAATAAGGCTTGAATTTTTGTAATGCGACTTCAAGCGAAAACAAAAACTCCCGGCGTCTTCGTATTGTGTCGTCAAGCCGAGAAAGAGATGCGCTACCGATTGCACATGAAAACTCATCGGTATTAAAATTCAAAGCCGAAACTGTCGCATGACCAGGGTCACCAGAGCGATAATCTTTGCTCCATTTTGGTCGACCACGGTCCGACTCTTCGATAACTGCGTTACTTATTTGTTCGTTGTTCGTGTAGACAACCCCACCAGAGCCGCCCGTATGGAGACTCTTTCGATACATAGTTGAATAAGCCGAGACATCACCGAACATTCCGACAAGAGAGCCTTGACACATTGTTAACTTGCAGTCACACTGTTTAGGACAGACTCTCGCAAAAGGTGCCTGGCTGCAGTCTTCAATTAACTTCAGATTTTTCAATTTTGCATTCACGCTTATTGTGGCTATATCTAAAGGCTCTCCCGCCATATGAACGGCGAATACGGCTGAAGTCTGCTGAGTAATTCCTGCCTCAATCTCTTCCCAATTTGTGTTGTAATTATTTGGCATTGTGTCAACAATTACTGGTGTCAGACCAGCTTCAATGATTGCAAATATTGAACCTGAGTCAGTGACACCAGGAACAATTACTTCACTGCCCACTGGAAGCCTAAGAGCTCGAACTGCGACGAAACAGGACACGGAACCCGAACTTACGGCTCTTGCAAACCCTCCTCCCATTTTTTCTGCAAAGGAAGTCTCAAAATTTCTCTGAAAAAAGCCCTCATAGGGTGGATCTTGCTGAGCCTGCTCATAATGCGCAAGGACATCGAGCACTGCTTGTCGCTCTGCCTTTCCCATCGCAGCACGAAATGGTGCTGGTTTGTCTCGAACCATTGGCCCGCCCAACTTCGCTAAATTATCTCGCATGCCAAAATTATAGTCTAAATATTATTGTTGTCTTAATAAAGAAAAATTTATTTAAGTACCACTATTTCAAAAACCTACTGTAGGTTATTGCCAATGAGTCGGGTTCTCGTAACTGGTATCAACTCCCCACTTGGCCAAGCCGTCGGGCGCAAACTTCAAGCGGAAGGCCACATCGTTGTCGGCACAGTTCGCTCACCAAAACTCAACACACAGTATTTGCCCGTAAACGAACTCATCGCGCTAGACCTTGACAACGATAAATCCTTTTTCAACATCACGGGTGGTTTTGATACCTTCGTGCATGTTGCGTCTGCTAATGAAGGGAGCGCCGAAGCATTATTGAAGATCACTGGCCTAGGCGTGCTACATCTTATTGATCGAGCAAAGCACTTAAATATTCGGCGTCTAATTCATATTTCATCGATGTCGATACATGGTCGAATTTCGAGTGAGGTGGTTGATGAGAGTACTAGGGTCACACATTCAGTACCTGTTGGAGCCGCAAAATGGGCAGCAGAGTGTTTTATTGCGAATGAAAGAGCATCTCTTGAAGCAGTAAGTGTGAGAAGTCCAGCAATTGCTGGTCCCTATGCGAACAGGCATTTCCTTGCGAAAATCTATTTGAATATGAGAAGTGGCCGAAGTGAGATTTCAGTATCAAACCCCGATCACATGTTTAACAACATCGTTCATGAAGAAGTGCTCGCTGAGTTCGTGAACACACTTTTGAAAAAAAGATCATTGCCTGAGTATCGGGCTGTACCAATCGGGTCGACTGATCCAATTTCATTGCGTGAGATTTTAGAAATTATGGCAAAAGCAACGTCATACAAGGGTCGAATCAACTGGGTGGAACCAAAATCGCCACCATTTAGAATTGACTCAACAGGTGCTATTGAACTCGGTTACAAGCCCATAACAACTCTTGAAACTATCAACCGTTGGATGCATGACGCAAAAATTTAACTTAGCACTTGAACCATGCATCGTTTGTGGTTCAAGTGATATTGATCAAACGGTTTTAGGAACCGCCTTAGCAGATGCGAGTGACTTCACAAACAAGGATGAAATGCAAAGCAAATTTCGGTACGAACTTGCAACTTGCCTGATTTGTAATCATTCCTCAATTCAAACAGATAATCCATGCTGGATGCCAACTCGAAAGCACGATTTTATAAAATACGGCGAACCAACAGAACACTATTCACAAATTTCAGAAAAACTCAAGACACTAAATCTTGAATTTAAGGATGTGTCGGTACATACATTTTCGTATAAAGATTTTCAACTAGCAAATCTTCTAGCCAGCGATTTAAACATTCCTAGTCTTGAACTAAAAGACTTTGCAGGTTGCTCTAGGGATTGGCTGCCATCTGTTAGCGGCTCAATTAGTAAGCCACAAGCGCTTACGAGTTTCATCTCTGAAATTAGAGAGAGCAAAAAAAGCCATAAAATTGTCCTAATTACGAGATTTTTTGATCATGTACATAATCGTGATCTGCTTCAAACAATTCTTAAATTGTCTTCGCCTTCAACGCATATTGTCTTTGACCTAAACGACTACGACAGACTTTTTGAATTAGGCACTCTTGAATTCATTTGGAATGAAAGACGCAACTTCTTCAGTCAAAAGAATCTTGCATCGCTATTGACTAGGGCATCAGTAAAATTCACGATGTTTACTTACGAAAGCAAAGCAGTATCACCGACACTTACGGGAGTCATATCTAGTCGCCTTCCATCCGATATGAATTCCGACGCAGCAGTCAAATCTCAGTCAACGAATCCGCATCTTGGAGAAAAACTGCTTGCATTACGCCAACACTGGAAACTTGAACTCAGGTTAGGACACAAACTTGCAATAATTGGTGCAAGCCATAAGGGAATATCCTTGGCTCAGTTTGTTTTAGACCTTGACATCAGATTCTCATTACATGATGACAAAGAAGCCTCAAAGGGTAAGACCCCTCCGGTCATCCCACCACTTGGGTTTCATTCAGTTTCGGGTTTTGACTTTTCTGAGTACACACACTTAGCAATTACGACAACTCCAATTATCGCAGAAAAAATTATTCCGAAGTTACGAGATTCAGGCTTCACTGGACAGTTTCTGGACTTTGACTGTCGTCCTTTTAACTAAATAAGTTTGATTTCTGGATAAAGCTGGAGAACTTTTACTTCGCCCCCAAGAGTTTCTTTGATGCGAGTAGTAATTTTTTCTGTATGTATCCACGCGAGGCAAATAACGACACCTGGGCTCTTTTCGGCTAAGGCAGAATTTGGAAGAATCGGTACTTCAAAAGCATTCAACCACTTGCCGCATTTTTGTGGACTATCGTCGACGACGAAATTCAAAACTGGGCCAAGTTCAAAGAAATCAATAAGAAGGTTCGCACTCCGAGCTGCACCAAACCCTGCAATTACAGTGCCGAGATATGGTCGAATTAAATCAGCAACTTTATTTTTATCTGCCAATATTCGATTCTTAAATGATTCAATCCCTCGAGCAGAATCTAAGCCAATCTTTCGTTCAAGTTCTATTAGTTGAGTGACAGAATCGCCAACTTGAGTTTTTGCGGTTATCAACTTTGCAAAACCAATCGCCGCACCACCCTGGGTGTCAATTCTTTTGATCTCAATTAGATCTAATCCGCACCTGCGCAAAAACGGAATCAGGCTAAGTAGCGAATGCGCACTCACATGCTCATGAAAGACAGTCCCAATTAATCCTTTTTCAACAACATCAACTAAGTAAGAAAATTCAAACGAGAATACTGAGCCATCATGCATCAATGAAGCAACATTTGTTGCAAAACTAATCAAGTCATCGTTGTGTGCAAAAACATTATTTGCGGAAATCACATCAACTTTTGTGAATCTTTCTTTAATTCGACGCACTGTGTCATCAGAAAAAAACTCTTCCCAGGTCTCAACGCCTTGCGATCGTGCAAACTCTGCCGGGGCATGAGCTGGATCGATACCCAGAATTTCGGCGCCTAGTCGCTCTTTTAGCGTCTGCAAAAACAGACCATCATTTGACCCGACGTCAACGCACACAGGTGACGACTCCACGGCTAACAACTTGGCAACTGATTCCGCATACATTTTAAAATGTTCGACTAATGCCGGATTCTTGCTCGGCATATATGTGAACTCGGCATCAAACAGAATCGCTGGTGGCAAAATATCCAGCAACTGAATATGACTACAACTTTCACATCGATAAATATCTAGTGGATAGAGTGGCATCTGTTTTTCGCCCGTGACACGGTAATGATCGGCGATCGTGGTCAATGGCAATTTAACTGCCAAAACGAGTTGAGCAGAATCGCACAATCTGCATTTTGTTCGTCGTGTCAACATGTTTTTATCCTCTATCGTAATGTGTGTGAAGATTCTAGTCTCTGGTGCAAGTTCTTACGTCGGTAACCATGTTGCAAGAGCACTACACCTATCTGGTCACGATGTCGTCGGAACATTTAGACGCAGCAATAGCCGCACTGAAAGTCTCTCTTTGGAATTAGGTATCGAAATGATTCAAGTTGATTTAGCAACTGAAGGCGACTTTTCCCACCTGCCCACAGACTTTGATGCCGTGGTTCATAATGCTGGTTCGTTTCCATGGGTTGATGTGGATATTGAGAATGTAGTGAACTGCAACGTTGTCGGCACCATGAATTTGACAAATTGGTTGAAAAAGCAAAATTCAGTTTCTCGAATCGTGATGTATTCGACACTTTCTGTTTATGGCAACATCGTTGACAGTATACTTACAGAGAAAACTCCGACTAATTCGCATGAAATATATGGCTCATCAAAACTTGCTTCAGAACATTTGATGACTGAGTCCACGAATTGCGATAACCAATTGATAATTAGATTCCCTATTGTGCTCGGAAATAATGCTCACCGAGCTTTTATCCCTCAGATGGTTGAAAATTTTAAAAATAATTCGTCCGTAAAGATTTTTAACCCACACAAACTTTATAATTCAATGACTACGCTAGGTGCAGTAGCCGAACTAACTAATAGTTTCTTAATATCTGAGATGAGCGGTCGCCATTTAGTTAATATCGGTGCCGAAAACCCTATGACGGTACTAAAAATTGCTGAATTCTTGAAGAACTCGCTGAACAGTAAATCAATAATTTCACATCATGAGGTTGAAACAAATTGTTATCTAATTGATAATGCGTTAGCTATTAGTCTTGGTTACCAAGCACCAACAGTGCAAGGGGCGTTGGAGTATTACGCAATCGAAAGTGGGTGGTGGTGAGGGCAATTGAGGCAACTTTGCACATCAGAAACGCTCGCAACGATGAAACTGGCGCAATCCTTAGCTGGCTGGACGATCCGGCTTTGCTAGCCGCAACTAATTCCATGCGAAGTTCCGAAGTTGATCAATCTCGCTTAAGGCAAAACATTCTGTCTAAAATTGCCAGCAAGTCTTTGTGGATTATCGTCCGTGACAATTTTCGAGTTGGTGCGATTCTGTCAACACCACAAGAAGAAAACACAGTATTTGTTTTCACGAAAGGTCGTCTTGACAGGGCGCTTCTTGCTGAAAACGCAGTTGAAATGTGGCAAGATCAGTTGGCTAAATCAGCAGGACCAAAAATAGTAGCTAGAAACAATCTTGCTCAGATGAGCCCAGACGCCTCACCAGCGAATCATGCAGGAAGAAATTATTCCGAATCAAAACTTATTACTGCTGATCTAAAGTCTGTAAAAAAGATCCAGATATTGGGTCCGAAATTACGAAATGAATCGATTCGAAAAAAATTACATGAACAGGGATTTCATGTTGAAGTTTCTCCCGAACCATATGAGAACCACCTGTCAGATGAATTTTCGCCTGACATTATTTTGTCTAGTGGTTATGACCGATTACTCCGACCTGATACTGTTGAAAGATTTCGAGATCGCATAATCAATCTCCACGCTGCATATCTTCCCTGGGCTCGTGGGATCGGCACAACCCTATTCGCAACACTCCTGCGATACCCTTATGGCGTTAGCCTTCACTATATTAATGAGAGTCTTGATACAGGTGATCTAATTGCTCGCAAAATTTTTAGCCATGCCCCAAACGATACGCTTCGCACCATTTATACAAAACTTTTAGACTTGACTGAAGATTTATTTTTTGAGAGTTTCTCACAGATCTGCAGCAATAAATCTGAGAGAACTTCACAGGAATCATTTGGAGAAATAAAAACTACTCGCTCACGAGCACAATTTGAAGCGCTTATGGATTTGTGCTCAGATGGCTACGATACCAAAATCTCGGATTTGGAGAAATACCGAGATTCACTCGAGGCTTCATTCGCATTTCGTAACGCTTTATTCAATGGATAACATAGTTTCAATTCGGAAATTATGAAAAATATTATTCACTCCACTGCAGTCGTTGCACCCGATGTTGAGTTGGGAGAAAACAATTGGATCGGACCATACTCAGTTATTGGTGGGATGGGTTGCAAAGTTTCGATCGGATCAAATAACTATTTTGGTGCATACAACTTGATAGGTTCCCCGGCTGAGATTGCTGCAGATTGCCCAGTAGAAGCGATGCTCAATTTCGAACAATGGTCGGCCACGAATCCAACTCAGGTATCTGGAGTTAAAATTGGCGACAACAACGTATTACGAGATCGAGTCAGTATTGACGCTGGTCGTTATCAAAATACAACAATCAATGACCGTTGCTACCTTCATTCGAACTGTCTGGTAAACCACGATTGTCAACTGGGCGAAGGCGTTGTGTTGTCTCCAGGTGTTATCTCAGCAGGAACCTGTAGTTTCGGAAAGTACTCTCAAATTGGCATGAATGCAGTTCTTCATCAAGGACGCAAAGTTGGTGCATTCACAATGGTTGGTATGAACGCCACAGTTACACGCGATATACCTGACTTTGCTTTGAGTTTTGGTAGTCCATCGAAAACTATGGGCGTAAACCGAATACGTTTGACACGGCTTGGGATTTCCAAGAATGATATTGATTTAACCAATGATTTCTTACTCGGACGCAATCAAACTTGCCCTGAGTCAGTGTTAGATCTTTTGAAATGACTAAAGTTGTTTTCCTGTGATTACTCAAAAACTTGCATTTGATGGCGGGACACCCGTTCGTGCAACACCGATGCCAGCGCGAATTGGGTTTGGTCCTGAAGAAGAAAAAGAACTTATGGAGTGCATCGCGCACTATCGCAACCTAGATTCTGATCCTCCATATATTGGATTATGGAATCAACGTTTCTCTGAAGCGTTTGCTGAATATCAGGGTGGCGGTTTTTCACTGCCGGTTAGTTCTGGAACGGGTGCACTGTATGTTTCACTCTCATCTTTGGGGCTTCCTAAAGGATCAACGGTGCTTACTTCGCCTGTGACTTGCAGTGGAGTACTTGGAAGTATTCAAGCACTCGGGTTCGTTCCTAAAGTTGTTGACTCTGCGCCTTCAAGTTTCAATATTGACGCCGAGCAAGTTGCGGCTCGCATTTCAGACGATGTCAGTTGCCTTTTAGTTACGCATGCCGCAGGAGAACCTGTCGACGTGCCTGCAATTAAAAGCATCTTGAAAAACCGGTCAATCGTAATTCTTGAAGACTGTAGCCAAGCGACTGGTGCCTCAATTCGTGGTGAAAAAGTTGGAACATGGGGCGAAATTTCTGCATTCTCAACGATGTATCGAAAAAATCTTGCCGCTGGTGCAAGCAGCGGACTCGTTTTTACGCGGGATTTTGAGACCTATCGCACAGCTCTCAGTTATTCAGACCGAGGCAAACCCGTTTGGAGACTCGATCTAAACCTGCGCGACCCGCAATATGCGTCTTTCCCAGCATTGAACTGGAACTCAAGCGAGATGTCAAACGCAATTGGCTTAGCAAGCCTTCGCCGCCTTGACAAAACGAATGAACTAAGGCGAGTTTTTTTGCAAAAATTGTTTGTTGCTCTTGCTGATGCCGAGACAGTTTGCTCGCCATATGCATTCCACAATGGATTTGCGCCGTTTTACTTTCCAATCTTTGTTGATCAAAAAAAAATTAAAGTCAGTGTCGAGCAATTTGCTACAGCGGTTGAGGCAGAAGGAATACCACTCGGCGCAAAATATGGTTGCCTTGTAAACACTTGGCCTTGGATCACTGAATATCTATCTGACACTTTCGTTGCTAGAAATGCTCTTCTTGCTCGTAACTCATCTTTCAATCTTCATCTAAATGAGAACTACGGCGAACTTGAAATAAAAAATATTGTCGAAGCATTAGCCAAAGTCTCAGCCGCGTACACGAGATAGTTGATCTCCTACTGCGACAAACAAAACTTAGCGAAGCAGACTTTACTCGTGAGCACTAGCGTGTGAGCGTGAGTAAGTACCGAGAGCAGTGGAGTCTTGATTCGCAAGTTGCGTATCTTAATCATGGATCATTTGGTGCAGTGCCGAAAGTTGTGACAGTAGCACAGCGCGAAATTCAAGCACTTGAAGAGAAGAATCCAAATCTTTTTTTTCGCACGACCCTGCCTACGTTGCACGACGAGGCACGGAAATTCGTCGCCGAGTGGCTTGGCAGTTCACCTGAACTTTTTGCTTTCGTACCTAACGCATCGCAAAGTGTGATCACTGCCGCCAGTGCGCTAGTTACGAAACCTCGCTCACAAATCGTTGCGACAAGTCTCGGCTACGGTGGCGTACTCAACGGTCTCGCCGAAATTGCTCGCCGCACACAAAGCACACTGCGAATCGCCGAAATTGCGTTCACTGCCGGAGTGCAAACCGCTGACGATATTGCCGACAGCGTGTTCGCGGCACTCACTCCTGATACGAGTGTTGTAGTGCTGGATCAAATCACTTCCGAAACGGCGTTGTTGTTGCCGCTTGAGCAAATCGTGCGCACGATTCGCCGAGTCGCCCCGCAAGCGCGCGTGGTGATTGATGGCGCTCACACTCCTGGCATGTTGTCACCCATGCTGCCCGCAGACTTTGACGTGTGGGTAGGCAACTTTCATAAATGGATATGCGCTCCGCGCGCGTCAGCAGGCTTAGTTTGCAAGAACTCGACGATTGCGAATCAGATGACACCGCTCGCACCATCATGGGATTTCGAAGCCGGGTTTCCAAAGTCATTTTTTGCGCAGGGCACTGATGACTACTCAAGTTATTTAGTAACTCCCGATGCGATTAAGTTTCACGATTCGTTCAACACAAATGAGTGCGACACACACAATCGCACCGTCATTGATGAGGTTGCAAAAATGTTGCATAATGCGTGGGGCACCGAACCCGATGTGCCGACAGAAATGTTCTGCCCGTGGATGCGCCTAGTGCGACTACCGATGAAAAGACAACTCACTAAGGCAGAGGCCGACGCCCTCACACTAAAAGTCAGCCAAGAATTGAACACAGAAACTGTGATCGTCTCACCAGGCGACTCAAACTATGTTCGACTTTCTGCACACATTTACAACGAAATTGAGGACTACGAAAAACTCAAACAGATTCCGAGCCTGATGATTATCATCTAGACATGGCTCGTTCTGCGGTTGTTGCTGGAAATTACAAATATTCAGGCACAGACACTCATCGCAAGTTGCTTAGCGTTGGGTCACTTTGGCAGCATCACCTGCATGATGTTGAACGCGACCCATGCACCATAGGCCAAGAGTCCATACCTCTCCTCTAAATCTTCGAAGCAGCAGATTGGCGATGAAATCGTCACAAACAGCTAGTACCTACATATTAATAAAATTCATCGCACTATTATTTTTTTACCTCAACATTCGCTAGGTATGTGTCCTCGGGATTCCCTCGCATACTCCCTGAGTTTAGTTTGATATCCTTTAACGTTACTCAAGATTAATCAACAGGCACAAAAACTCGTAGCAGTCAATCATAAGTTCTTTCAATGCATTAGAAAATAAAATATGAACCAGAAAAAAATTGCTTACCCTCGAAAATTAGAAATTCCAGTTGACGATTATCCAAAGACTCTACCCGCCGGTGGAATTGATTATTTTAAGAAGCGGCTGGATGAAAGGCTTGAATTTTCGGCGTTTGCGGCTGCAAATTATTCAAAATTTTTATCTTGGCAAGCAGAGGACAATCCTTTTGCCTCAATTGATTTTCTTCCAGTCAGCGGAAATATAAGCCCAATTTCAAGATGCAACTTTAAGTGCACAATGTGCGCGGTCAGTGACTTCGCAAATGGAAAACGATGCGAAGACATGAGTTTAGATTTATTTATTCGAAGATTGGACGATCTTGCAGGTCTGGTTCAGGTGTCACTTGTTGGTTTATCTGAGTTATTTCTTTTAACTCACACTTTGGAGCCAATGTTACGAGCGTGTAAAGAAAGAAAGATTTGGACACATATCGTCACAAATGGATCACTTCTGCACCAACATAACTGGATTGAAAGACTGGTTGAAATAGATGTAGATGAAGTAACAGTTTCTGTTGACGGCGTTACAAAAACAACTTTCGAAAGCATCCGAAATAAATCAAATTTCGAAAGAGTCATTGCTAATGCAACTGAATTAAATAAAATATTTGATGCCAGGGGGGTAACTCCTAAGCGGACAAAAATGGCGGTAGTACTCCAGTCGCTTAATTTTCACGAACTATTTGATTTTGTGCCATTCGCAAAGCATCTTGGATTCAAATCTATTGCATTCTCAATTGAAGCTTTTGACTGGGGATCAGAAGTATGGCGTGATAGAAACAGCCAGAATGTTCGTGGAATCACAAAAAACGACGTCGCTAAATTAGTTGAGCAAGCAAAAAGCTTGGATATCTCAATTGGTTTTGTCGATGTTGTCCAAAGATACGTGGCCGAGCCAAAGGCATCTTCTCTTTGCAGTTGGCCCTTTAGCAAGATTTTTATCTCATCAGATGACCGCGTCGTACCCTGTTGTCATATCTCTAATCCCGATCACTTTGAAATAGGTGATGGTCTTCGTGAGACATTCTCGGCAAAAGACGCCTGGTTTAGCGATGCCTACATGGACTTTAGAAGTGCGCACGCTAATGGGAATATCCCTGATGCCTGCAGTAGTTGCTATAAATCAAAACAATAATTTTGAAAGTGGCACAAGATGGCTCGCCCTGCGGTTGTTGCTGGAAACCACAAATATTCAGGCACAGACGCTCATCGCACACTGCTTAGCGTTGGGGCACTTTGGCAGCATCACCTGCATGATGTCGAACGCGACCCAATAGTTGTTGCACAAGTCGGCCAACAACTTTGCGAACAACTCAGCCACCTTTTAAGTCAGCCGATACCAAAACTAGAATTAAGCAAAACTCTACAAGCACTCGGTGAAACTGCAGCTCAACACATAGATGAACTTGATCCAAATCAACTCGCGACTTGGCTTAGTAACTTGTGGCCAACATTTGCAAAACTCCACAACTCCGATGCCCAGAACCTAGCGAAACAAAATATTGGACAGGTTGTCGGCATCCAAGTTTCAACAAACAGTGTTCCAAAAACTTCTATCACTCAAGGCACAATTAACTACGACGGCTTAATTGGCGACCGCCAAATGGCACGCACACACCATGGTCGACCGTGGCAAGCACTTTGCATTTGGAGCGATGAAGTGATCAACATGCACGCGACCAATGGTCACCCGATTAGTCGTGGGAGTGCTGGCGAAAATATCACCATTAGTCAACTCGACTGGTCTGCCGTGCGCCCGGGTGCGACGCTTGAATTCGGTTCAGTTAAAACGCAAGTTACGGGATATGCGATTCCGTGCAAGAAAAATTCGCGGTGGTTCAGCGACGGAGATTATCAACGACTATCACACGAATTTGGCGCAGTGAGTCGTGTCTATTGCTTAGTCACACAGCCTGGCGAAGTAACTGTCGGCGATATTGCCAACAGCAAATAATGGTCAGTACCAAACCTAAAACACATCTACAGCCCCAAAGATATTCGAACCCGTACCGAGACCTTGTGAAGGAAAAACTAACTTACTACGTAAGAGTTAATGTGACATGGGGTGCGAGTTGAATGCACTTGCGAAAATTGAGTTCCAAAGCATGTGAGATCCGTCAAAATCTAATGAATAGAGGAAGACCATGAAACGCATGATTAAGGGATACGTCCTCGGAATCGTTCTGTTGTTAAATGTCCTTCCGAGCACGGTAGACGCATCAATTGGGCAGATGTGTAAAAAGCTTGGTGAAACCAAAAAATCAGTTATTAAGTCGAAGATAGTTAACTTGAAGTGCTCGTCCCAAGGCAAGAAGAAAGTCTGGAAGCAACTCACGGGCGACACGACATATGGGGCTAAAGTTCTTGAGTCTTCAGCAGCGAAATTTGTGAATATGGCTATAGCTGTGCGCTCCCAAGAAGCTCAGTGCATGCTCGTTATGAAAAACGGCAAGGTGATTGCCGAATGGCATTGGGATAGTTACTCCGCGAACACAAATATCGAAATCGCATCGGCCACAAAAAGTTTTGCATCGACGCTGATTGGAATCGCAATTCGCAAGGGCGTCTTCGGTCTTGACGACCTAGCATCCAGATACATAACCGAGTGGATTGGCACACCAAAGCAGAACATCACAATTCGGCACCTACTAGCGATGACATCGGGACTTGAAGATTTTAGCGTAAGCAATCCCGCAATTAATTTGACTACCCCAGGTTTAAACCTTGAATCCCTAGTTACGAACGCATCCCAATTAGCTGTCGGTGGTACATATTCAGGAGCACGTCGCTACGTGTTGCCGGGTAAAACGTGGTCTTATATCAACGTCAATACTATGTCACTGAGCATTTTGTTGAAGCGAGCGACTGGCGAAACGGTGCAATCCTTTGCTCAACGCGAGTTGTTTCTGCCACTCGGAATGACGATTGACATGACACTGGACGCAAACAACAACCCGCCGCTGGCTGTTGGGATGCGAGCAGGTTGCGACGATGTCGGAAGGCTCGTGCAGCTATATCTGAACGCAGGCGAATGGAATGGATTACAGATATTGACTGCTTCATTCGTCAAGGACGCAGTGTCGCCTCAAGTCACGTGTGGCGAGTGCATCAACATTCCAAATACTTTTGACGTTTCATTAATGAACGGTGCCTACGGTTTGAACTGGTGGAACAACGCAGTATCACCCTATGCGGCCGCCGCATTTGGAACTGAAAAAACGGGTCCAAAAATGCCAGACCTACCGACTGATATGTTTTACGCATATGGAAGCTGCCAGCAACTCGGCGCTGGACTACCGACCCAGCAACTAGTGGTGGTGGTTTTGCGCAAAGGATGTGATGACCCGGTTCAGGCGAATTTGTATGCGACTAATACTGGTCCTGGTTCTACCTTCATGGATGAACTCACCAAGGCATACAAGTAAGCAACCAGTTATTTCTGTTGTCGTGTCTAATGCTGTGTCTATTGCTGTGTTTATTGTCTTGTCACACAGCCTGGCGAAGTTGCCGTTGGTGACGTCGTAACTTGCACGTGATCAACAATTCGCGGCGCTAACACCAACGGCATTTAGTTCAGCGATCAATGCATCGCGAGTCTTGATGTCAGCGACGCCCATTGTCCACTCGGCGCCACACAAAATCGGCGTGTCATCCCATGTTCGCGCGCTGCCAGTGACGCCAAGAAGTGAAAGCGCTTCGTCGCTCGCGACTTGTTTGGCGGCTTGGCTGACGTATACATCAAACTCAATTTGCTTATCGGAGCGCTCACACCGCCACGACTCTTTATTTTCTGAAGGAGATTTTTGCGCCAGCGACGACAATGGCTCGCAAACAACTTTCGCGATTGAGCCGGCGATGCCAGGTGCTTCAATTAATTGAGTCGCTGCCGATTCGTCTGACGACGTGTCACTTCCACCACATGAAACGATGACCATCAACAGAGTTGCTAGTGCAAGTTTTTTCATTGGCAGCCCCAACGGGATTCGAACCCGTGCCGCCACCTTGAGAGGGTGGTGTCCTAGTCCACTAGACGATGGGGCCAAGTAGATGACTAACGCTACCTGTGAATTTGCATTCGCTAGTGGCTTGGTCGGGCGTAAATTAGGTCAACCCAAATTGTTCGCATAGATTTCAGATCTTTATAAATGTGCGAAATATCCCAAAGACGAAAACCTGCATCGCTCAGAATTTTGTCAAGTTCGTGTAACGGTGGGGGTTGGCCATAAATATCATCAAACTGCCATTCGGTTAACACCACTTTTGTCTGTTTCAGTACTTCGCCAGCACCCTGCAAAACTTCAAGTTCCCATCCTTGCGTATCAGTCTTTAAAACATCGACACCGTTTTCGCGAAACCACGATGCCGACTCATACTTAGACTCAGTCAAAATGGCGTCAAGAGTTTTTATCTCTACTTCAACTTGATAGCTATCATCATCACTCAATTCAAAAATTGATGGTGCTTCTCTAAGTCCACGATGTACCTGCACAGTTTCAGCAGATTTATTAAATTTATGAAACGAAGAATTAGTTGATTGTGCCTTACTTCCATTCAGCATCATTGAGCCGGTCTTGCTTCCCACGCCACAATTAATTAATTCAGATCTCTCTCGATACTTTTCGCCGACGACCTGGAGTTCGGTAAAAGCTTCCGGGAGCGGTTCAATTGACAAGCAGCGTGTGCTTGGCCACCAACTGAGAAATGATTCAAGGGTCTGACCAACATTTGCGCCAATATCTACAACCAATCGGGGTTCGCTGCTGACACCACTCCACTTGAGGGCACCTTCAACGCTTCGACGCCTGTCAAAGTACATCGGATCTAAGCCGTGAATTTTTGGCTCGCTACTCATTGTTGAAGTTTAATAGTTGGGGAGCAAGGAATCGAACCCTGAATAACAGAACCAGAATCTGCTGTGTTGCCAGTTACACCACTCCCCAGAGAGTGTCGTTTTAGGTTATCGCTTTTTTCTGATGAGCAAATTTCGTGTTAGCCGATTAACCCACTAATGCGCCCACTAATTAACCCACGAATCTACGCGTCGAAAACCAACAATGCGACCAACTGCGACGCCGATCGCCTCTTGAATATTGTGCTTAAACGCCATTGATCCATGCACGACACCAGACCGAGTCGGTGAAACGAATGCAACAAGCCCGATTTCTTGAGCAATCAATTTTGCTCGCAACTCATGAAATGGATCACTGACAATCAGAATGCGTTTCATCCCAACATTTTTGGCGATTCTTGAAACTTCAACAAGCGACTCATAAGTTGATCGACCCAAATTCTCTTGGATGATTAAGTCACGTTTGACACCAAGTGAAGTGAAAAATTTTCTTCCAGCCTGCGCTTCAGTAAAACGGTCTCCCGATTGCTTACCACCCGTAACCACAATGTACGGTGCCATGTTAAGTCTCCATAATTTGTATGCGTGATCAAGTCGCGCCTGCAATTGTGGCGAAGGACGACCATCGTATTGGGCAGCACCTAACACGACAATCGCGTCAACAGGTTGCTGCTGATCACTGCGACCGACATTCCAAACTTGAAACAGTGTGACCGAAAAATAGAGCCCACAACACGCCAAGATCAGACCGAAAGGTTTAACAACTCGGCGAAGTTTCATAACGAGATTTGTTTTAAGAAACTTTCTTCGCCAAAACAGCATCAATGCGCTTGATAGTTGCATCACGGCCAAGCAACTCAATCGGTTCAAAAAGTGGTGGACCAACACTGCGACCCGTAACTGCGACTCGCAATGGTGCCTGTAGTTTGCCGAGTTTCAACGAGTTCTTTTCGCCAATTTTTTCAACTACTGCTTTCAGTGAATCAGCTTTCCATTCGCAATTTTTGAAATCCTCGCGAATTGCGAGAAGCGTCGGCGCAGCCCAATCTGCGGAAAACGCTTTGACGTACGAAGTTTCGTCAATTGCTGGCATCTCACAGAACAAGAAATCAACCATGCTCGGCACATCTTGCAGCAACTGCACTCGCGTCTGCACCAGGGGTGCAATTTCGGCAAAGACTTTCGCGTCATAATCTGCTTGCTTCCACGGTGCAAGCTCGCCCGTTAACCAAACTTCAGAGGCTGCAATGAACTCATCAACCGTCATCGCTCGAATGTATTCTGCATTAAACGACTGCATTTTGACGATGTCAAAAAACGCTGGCGAGTGATTTACACTGCCAAGTGCAAACTCGTCAACTATTTTTTGAAACGGCACGATCTCGGTGTCACCTGTTGGCGCCCAACCCAGTGTCATCAAATAGTTTTTCATCGCATCGGCCAAAATTCCTTCCTCGCGATATTGCTCAACTGCAACTTTGTCTCTACGCTTTGAGAGCTTCTTTCGCTGCTCATTAACAAGCACAGGCACATGGGCCCAATTTGGCGGTGTTGATCCCAGCGCATCCCAAATCATCTGTTGTTTTGGCGCATTTGGCAGGTGCTCTTCAGCGCGCACAACATGGGTGATGCCCTGATTGATGTCATCAACGACATTGGCAATCAAAAAAACTGGTGAACCATTGCTACGCAATAGAACGAAGTCTTCAATAGTTGCGTTATCAAATTCGACTTCACCTCGGACTTGATCTTTGACAACTGTTTTGCCTTGCGGCACGCGAAACCGCAAAACATGACCAGGACCTGGCCCCAGACCACGGTCACGCGAATACCCGTCATAACCTTGGCGCTCGGATTGTTTGCCGGATTCTTTGGCGCGTTTTTGAATATCTTCAGTCGTTAAATCGCAATAGTAAGCCTTGCCTTGTGCGAAAAGCTTTTCGGCCGCTGCCACGTGCAACGCCGCGTTAGCCGACTGAAAATAGGGTCCTTCGAAATGAGAATCACTTCCGTCAATGCCGAGCCATGCCAGCGCATCAATAATTCCTTGTGTCCACTGCGGATTATTACGCGAGTCATCGGTGTCTTCAATCCGTAAAACAAAAACACCACTCGTTTGTAGTGCGAGAATCCAGTTATATAACGCAGTGCGCGCACCTCCAACATGAAAATATCCCGTTGGTGACGGCGCAAATCGGTAGCGCGGTGTCTGTGCCATCTGTCCCAAGGCTATCTCGGTGCGTGTTGTTGACGATGACAGAACTATCGTTGTCGCTGTGGCAAACAAAACAGCAGAACACGAGGGTCATCCAGATCACAGAGCACTTGCAGGTGGATCAGCACGCGCTGGTGTGTTTGGTTTCAGCGATGGCTTAGTTTCGAATGTCTCTTTGATAATCGGTTTTGCTGCTGGTGGAGTTGACTCAAGTGTTGTGCGCCTTGCAGGTATTGCCGCTGCTGTTGCAGGTGCCGCAAGTATGGCTGCTGGTGAATGGGTTTCGATTAGTGCACAAAATGAATTAGTTGAACGCGAAATTGCTCTTGAGCTTCGCGAACTAAAACTTCATCCGGGGGCAGAAACTTCAGAACTCGCAGCGATGTATCGCCAGCACGGAATGTCAGCTGAGCAAGCAGCATCTTCTGCAAAAGAAGTGATGCAGAACCCAGAGCGTGCCGTTATGGTTCACGCGCGCGAAGAATTCGGTCTTGACCCAAATCATTTGCCCAACCCAATTCAAATTGCAATGGTTTCATTGATTACATTTTTGGGCGGGGCGATGTTGCCAGTGTTGCCATGGATCTTTGGCAGTGGCAATACTGCAAAATATGCATCAGTCGCAGTTGCCGTTTTTGCGGCTGCAATCGCTGGTGGCGCGATTGGCCAGCAGGCTGAGCGGTCAAAAGTCACCAGTGCAGTGCGCCAAGTTTTGATCATGTTGCTTGCTGTTGGAGTCACCTACATAATTGGCCGACTCGTCGGAACGACCATTAACTGAAAACTGATTGAGATAATTTAATGCCTACTAGTCAGCAAACAAATGTTTATGGTGATCCAATTGAGCCGTGCAACTTTGACCCCGTGACTGGTTTCTATCGCACAGGATGTTGCGAAACAAGTGGTGACGACACCGGCGTACATACCGTATGTGCTGTGATGACTGAAGAATTTTTGGCTTATTCAAAATCGGTTGGTAACGATCTCTCAACTCCAATGCCCCAATACGGTTTTGCCGGTCTTAAACCTGGTGACCAATGGTGCCTATGTGCCCCACGATGGCAAGAAGCTTTTGAAGCCGGGAAAGCACCAAAGGTCCGCTTGCGTTCGACGCACACATTGACTCTTGAATTTGTTTCGCTTAAAGACTTAGAAGCCCACGCCGAAACAGATTAAAACTACGCTCCAGTGAGTGCATGCCAACTGCCTGGCATTCCAGTTTTAATTTGTTCGTGCGACATGATCATCGTGCTTTCTGGAACAAGATCTACAAGAAGTCGAGTCTCGGAATAATGATGCGCCACGTTTCCGAGACCTACGAATAGTTCTAGTCGACGCTCAACAAGATCAGCAGGTGGATTGGCGAGCATCCAGCCCCAGATTCCGAAGGCAATATTTAGATCATGAATAACTGGAGCGCGACCAAATTTAGAAGCACGACGCAACGCAATCGCAAGTGATCCACGAATTGCATCATCGGCCGACTCGCCGCGTTGTAAAACTATTTCTTTGCGTAAACCTTCTGCGAGTTTCAATGCGTATCCCTGATCTGGTCCTTGAAACCCAAGTCGACTTCCAGTTGGCTGGCGACCTTTGACTGCAGCGGGGCGATCATTGTGCCACGGTGCCGGAATATGTTCTGGCGAAGAGTATGAACGAGGACGATCGGTTGGATCTACAGGTGTGAACTTTGGGGCTGCCATAAGACAAATATCCTAGATCAGTCGGCGACGAGGTCAAGCCTGCAAATGCAGCAGACCATAGACCAAAGATTCTTCAAGTGCACGCCACGATGCTTCAATGATGTTCGCCGATACTCCGATTGTTGTCCAAGTTCGTTCGCCATCTGTGGCGTCGATTAACACTCGCGTTACGGCGCCAGTTGCCGACCCTGAATCAAGAATTCGAACTTTATAGTCGGTGAGATGCACACGCTCTAATTGCGGATAACTAGTTCGCAATGCTTCACGCAACGCAGTATCAATTGCGTTAACCGGACCGTTGCCTTCAGATGTAAAGACATTTCTATTTTCGCCGACCCAAACTTTTACTGTCGCCTCAGTTGTAAAAGTTCCTGATGCAGCTTCATCTGTGATCACACGCATTGACTCAACTTTGAAAAAAGATTGATCCCAACCAGTTGCTCGGCGCATTAATAATTCGAGCGAGGCATCGGCCGCTTCGAAGTGGTAACCCTCAAACTCAAGTCGCTTGAGGTCGTCAAGAACTTGATTAGTCGCAGGACCATCCATTTCAATACCCAACTCTTGCGCCTTCATTGAAATCGTCGCTCGTCCGGCCATCTCCGAAACTAAAAAGCGTGTGCCGTTGCCGACAAGTTCTGGCGCAACATGCTCGTACGCATCTTTGGCGCGAGCAATCGCTGAGACATGCAAGCCGGCTTTGTGAGCAAACGCCGAAACACCCACATAAGGCGCTTGAGGGTTCATCGGACGATTGAGAACTTCGGCAACGTGGTTGCTCACTTGTGTGAGTCGCTCAAGATGACCCTCAGGCAAGCACTTGTAGCCAAGTTTCAATTGCAAGTTTGGAATAACCGTCGTCAAATTCGTGTTGCCAGTGCGCTCACCAAGACCATTGAGCGTGCCCTGCACATGACGAGCACCGCTTTGCACCGCAGCAAGTGAGTTAGCAACTGCACAACCTGTGTCATCGTGACAGTGAATGCCGATTATTACATCACTACCCATGTGACGACGCACATCAGCAACAATAGTTTCAACTTCATTTGGTAATGACCCACCGTTGGTGTCACACAAAACTAAATGTGTTGCGCCGTTGATTACCGCGGCTTCAAGCACGCGCAACGAAAACTCTGCGTTGTGTTTGTAACCGTCAAAAAAATGCTCCATGTCGACAAGAACTCGACGATTATTGGCGACCAAAAACTTGACAGAGTCGCTGACCATCGCCACTCCTTCATCAAGAGTGGTTTGCAATGCTTGCTCGACGTGGTAGTCAGAACACTTTGCGACAATGCACACGGCGCTTGTCTCGGCTTCAATAAGGTTTCGCAGTGTTGTGTCATCATCTACTTTGCCAGCGGGGCGACGTGTCGAACCAAAAGCGACAAGCGTCGCGGTTTTAAGTTTTAATTCAGTTCGGGCGCGAGCAAAAAACTCAATGTCTTTGGGGTTCGCTCCAGGCCATCCGCCTTCAATGTATTGCACACCGAGATAATCAAGTTGCTCGGCGATGCGAAGTTTGTCTTGCACGCTTGCCGAGACGCCCTCAACTTGCATGCCGTCGCGCAGAGTTGTGTCAAAGACCTCAACAAGTTCAGGTGATTTTGAAATGTGTTCAGACACAGGCTGAGTCATGCTCGACTACTTTACTAACTCACACCATTGTTTATAACGGTCATCTTGACCACGAACAGCCTTGGCATAAGTCGTTGCAATCGCTTTAGTCATCGGCCCTGGGCAAGGAACTTTGCGATCGTCAACCGAACTCACAGAACCGACTTCTGCTGCGGTACCGCATACGAAAATTTCATCGGCAATATACAAATCGCTGCGAGCAATATTGTCAACACGAATGTCATATCCAAGATCGCGAGCAATTTTGGTGACACTCGATTGAGTGATTCCCTCAAGTGCGCCAGCCGAAAGTGGCGGCGTCAAAATTATCCCGTTGCGAACACAGAAAATATTTTCACCAGTACATTCGGCAACTAATCCATTCGGAGAGAGCATGATTGCTTCGTCGTAGCCTGCCTTCAGCGCTTCAACTTTGGCCAATGAAGAGTTGACGTAGTTACCGACTGTTTTTGCTGCTGGTGGCATTGTGTTGTGATCATGACGAGTCCAAGAGGAGATCTTCATCCGCACACCTTTATCAACGGCGTCGTCGCCCAGATATGCGCCCCATGGCCAACATGCGATTGCGACATCAACTTTGCATGGCAAAGTGTTCAAGCCCATTTCGCCATATCCGTAGTAAGCAAGCGGTCGTACGTAACACGAAGGCAAGCCAGTTGAGCGAACGGTCTGTTTGGTTGCCTCAACGAGTTCTTCAACCGAATATGGCAGCTCCATGTCCATGATCTTGGCGCTGTTGTGCAGACGCTTGATGTGATCGGTCAGACGAAAAACTGCAGGACCATTCGCTGTTTCGTATGCACGAATGCCTTCGAATACGCCCGTGCCGTAATGAAGTGTGTGTGTCAGTACATGCACCTTGGCGTCGTCCCAATTGACGAGTGAACCATTCATCCAAATCTTTGGGGTTGTAGTAATTGGCATTCCGTCTCCTAATTTAATTTAAAACTTTTACTAACTCATTTAAGGTTACTGCCGAGCAATTAATTCGTCGGCTTCAATTAAATCTCTTAATTTGGCTGGCTAAATGCTTGCTCTCACACGTTTAACAATTTCATCGCCTACTGCCTTTGTCGTGCCTGTGACCGGCGACTCGCATGCGACTCGCAGTGCTGTCGCAGCGGTTTGCTCGCCAAGAAATTCAAGCATGTGAGCAGCCGACAAAATGGCTGCAACTGGATTAGCCACACCTTTGCCGGCAATGTCAGGAGCAGAACCATGTACCGGCTCAAACATTGAAGGACCATTGCGCGCAGGATTCAAGTTCGCAGATGACGCAACACCGATACCCCCAGATACTGCCCCACCTAAGTCTGTGAGAATATCTCCGAATAAATTATCGGTGACGATCACATCGTAGCGATGCGGATCTTGCACGAAATAAATGCACGCTGCATCAATGTGGTTGTAACCAGTTACTACTTCTGAAAATTCTTGTGCAACCCGATCAAAAGTCCGTTGCCATAAATCACCAGCGAATGTAAGCACGTTTGTTTTATGAACTAGCGTGACATGCTTGCGCTTGCGAGACATCGCAAGTTCGAACGCAAAGCGCACGCACCGTTCAACACCTTTTGCGGTGTTGACACTTCCTTGTGTGGCAACTTCATGCGGGGTGCCGCGACGCAAGACTCCACCTTCGCCAACATATGGTCCTTCTGTGTTTTCACGGATCACAATAAAGTCGTGCGACTTTGTTTGACCAGGACCGACACCAGAAAAAGGTCGAAGGTTGATGTATAGATCTAATTCAAATCTCATTTTCAGCAATAACCCACGCTCAATAACGCCTGGTGGCACTGCAGGTGTACCGACTGCGCCAAGCAAGATTGCATCGAACCCACGCAACTCATTTAAGGTCGCGTCAGAAAGAATTTCGCCATCACGAAGATACCTCGCGCCACCTAAATCAAAATTTGTCGTTTCTAGTTTCACTCCAGACGCAGCCACAACTTTGAGGGCCTCAGAAATTACTTCAGGGCCGATTCCATCACCGCCAATTATTGCAACACGATGATCACCAGAAATGTTGCCACTTTTTTGCAAAACCATCCTTCAATAATACGGCGCAATTACTGACTGATAACTGAAAAAGATAACTGCTTATATTTTGCCAGACGTATTAGGTAGTATTTTCAAGGTAATGATCCATAAAGTCTCTCGAAACCTTTACGAACGCCTTCGCGAAGAACACGCTGATCTCACCACCAGAGGCAGAATCTCGGCAGCCGAGAAAATTGCCAGAGCCCGCGAACATGGTGACCTTAAAGAAAACGGCGACTACCATGCGGCAAAAGACGAACACGGTCACATGGAAGGTCGGATTCGCCAACTTGAGTCAATTCTCGAAAATGTTGAAATCGTTGAACCATCAACAGACGGCACCGTCGGATTCGGCACGATTGTGACCGTGCTTTACGACGGCGACGATCCATCAATGGCCGAGAGTTATCTGATTGGGCACATTGAAGAAAAGTGCGAAAACGCAGAAGTCATGAGTCCGACATCTCCACTAGGCGCCGCGTTGCTTGGTGCAAAGAAAAACGACTTGGTTACCTACGCTGCACCTAACGGAAATTTAAAAGTAAAAATTGTCGAGACACGACAACAGTGATGCGTGAGGCGGTAGCACCGCTTGCTGGCTTGCCACCTGGATTCGAAATTGATCTACCTGGTCGCGGGCGGATATTCGTTCGCGAAAAATCAGGGCCAGCGGGTGCGCCAACACTTTTGCTTTTACATGGATGGACAGCAACTGCGGACTTAAATTGGTTCACATGTTTTGATGCGTTGTCTGAACATTTTCGAGTTGTAGCAATGGACATGCGCGGCCATGGACGGGGAATTCGCACAAAGTCAACTTTCAAACTTGAGGATTGTGCCGATGATGCCGCTGCAGTTGCTGATGTTCTTGGTATTTCAACATTTATTCCTGTTGGGTATTCAATGGGTGGCGCTGTTGCGCAACTTTTATGGGGTCGCCATGAACTGCGCGTACGAGGCATCGTGTTATGCAGCACTGCGAGCCACTTTGCAGAAAAGCGTGAAGAAAAACTTAGCTTCTTCGGATTAACTGGCCTTGCTGCACTATCTCGCCTAACTACTCCGCAAGCCCGCACATGGATTACTGACCAACTTTATTTGCAACGCAAATCAGAAGGGCTCGCGGATTGGGCCGTTCAACAAATCGCCAGCCATGATTGGCGACACATTCTTGAGGCTGGTAGTGCAATCGGAAACTTTGACTCACGAGACTGGCTACCAAGGCTTGAAGCACCTGCGGCAGTTGTGATCACAACTCAAGACAATGTTGTCGCACCAGAGCGTCAAACTGAGTTGTACCAAATAATTAATGATGTTGAAGTTTTTGAAGTTCACGGTGGGCACAATTCTGTTTTTGCGATGAAAGAATATTTCGTGCCAACGCTTGTTGAGGCTTGTCTTTCGGTTTACTATCGCTCGTCGCGCTAGTTAGCTAGCTAACGCTTTCACGGCTGACAATTACTTTTGGGTCGTTCCAGAGATCTTTGACAGCATCGGCCAGACTGCCGCGAGCCGCACCAGCGTCTGTGACAATGTCATTTGGTGTATCGGCAAAACGCAATACAGATGCAACACCTTTATCGCAGACCGCGACAACTAATCGCACACGTCGACGCAGTGGGTGTTGACTCGGTGGAACTTCATTATTAATCGCATCATGAATTTCTTCGTCTGATCGTGACTCATCGTCTTGTTCGTCACGATCGAGTGGGGCTGCCCAACCGCAAGTTAGAACGACTGCAACGTCAAACATTCGGGCAATGGCACTACTCGGCGCATCTAACAATTCATATACATCGCCGTGCTCAGCCAGAAAACTAATTCGCAATGCGCCATCTTGATGTGATGCAATGCCGCTCGCATCTACGATGCTCACCCCGTAAAGCCGGGCTCGGGGCAAATTAAAGCCATCTAACGAAGAATGAAGACTGGCTTCGACACAAGTGGCAAGGGCTATTGGTGTTGGATAATCATTCATACCCGTGTTGTGTACAGATCAATCAAATTTCGGCGAAGTTAAATTTTCGCCTCGGGATGTGGCACGCTTAGTTGAATGAAATTCAATGCGCGTTGGCAGTTGCAGACTAAATCGCGCCCGCTGATTTCGCTGACCCTGGCGTTTTTCCTCGTTATTGGTGTTTGGTCACAATTGACTCCATTATTTGCCGCACCAGACGAACCAGCAAGTTACATCAGAGGTGCTGCCTTAGTTAGAGGAGAATTAGTCGGCACCGACATTGCTGCTAGTCAAACAACTTCGTATTGGTCAACTTATGTTGACATTCCGCAACAATTTGGCGTCGCGCAATTAGTGCCGTGGTGCTTCGTCGGCAAACCAGACACTCCAGCGTGCTCTCAACCACTTGAGACTTTGACACCAGTCGAACAACCCAGAACTGACATGGGGCGTTACCCGCCTGTTGGATATTTTGCCAGTGGGCTGGGCTCACTCGTCGGAGCAACTGATTTTTCTGTACGTCTTGGTCGACTAATCAATGCTGCTTTTTGTTCATTTTTAATTTCACTTGGCTGTGTAAATATTTTATCTAACCGCAGATCAATCATTGTCGTATTAGCGGCAGTTACGCCTGGTGTAATTTTTTTTAGTTCTGTGATTAGCTCGAGCGCAATTGAAATTTCGGCGTCGATTTGTTTGTGGTGCTCGATTACGACTTTACTGTCACCCACTAAAATTTCATTTTTGACATTTAATTCTGTTGCGATTTCATCTTCTCTGTTGACACTTGCGAGGCCTATTGGCGTAGTCAATGTGGCAATCATTGTCGGCATCTCATTAATTACGCATGCAAGATTAAAAGAGTCAATCGCGCGAATTATCTCAAGTTGGCGCATTATTTTCGCAACGATAATTTCGCTGTTAGCGATGGTCGCATGGTATTCAAAGATCTACTCGTATCACCTCGGGGAGCGAGTAGTCACTGACCCGAGCAATCCGACGTTCAGAGAGATCATTGAACAATCACTTAGCGACACCTCAGCAAAAATTGGTGAGTCGATTGGCAATTTTGGTTGGCTTGACACACCAACACCAGTGTTCGTTGTGTGGTTTTTTGTTGCGCTATTTGCAGTGATTATTGCTCAGAACTGGCACCAGGTTACGAAAGCGAATCGCAATGCCGTGGTTTGCCTTGCGCTATTAATCCCATTTTTGATGATATTCATCAACCGCAACACGCAGAACTTATTGCGAACTTATGGGGTTCAAGGTCGTTACCTCACGCCACTAATTGCTGGCATACCAATCATCATTGGGGCAGTTTGGGTGCCACACAAAAAATCAGCCAGGCTTATTGTTTGCGGATGGGCTGTTGCTGTTTTTGCAACGGCAATAAATGTGATCCGTCGTTATTCGGTTGGCATCAAACCACAAAACTTTTTTGAGATGTTTAGTAACCCTGTGTGGCAACCACCTCTCGGTGTGCTCGGGACAATGCTCGCACTTGCCGCCGCACTAACTGTTTTCGGCGGTGTTTTTTACACTATTGCGATGAGCGACTTTGAAAATAATCGTTGAGACAGCAGATTACTCAGGCAGAATAGACAGGTGAACTTACAACCCAAAACCCTTGCACAAAAAGTTTGGGACCGCCACGTAGTCAGTTCTGGAAAAGATCAACCAGACCTTATTTATATTGATCTGCACTTAGTCCACGAAGTTACAAGCCCACAGGCATTTGACGGCTTGCGTCTTGCAAACCGCACGGTACGTCGACCAGACCTCACAGTGGCGACAGAAGACCATAATGTGCCCACTGAGAATATTCACTTGCCGATTGCTGACGAAATTTCGGCCAAACAAATTGAAGTACTCCGCAAAAACGCCAAAGATTTTAAGATCACTCTCTACCCAATGGGCGACGCTCGACAAGGTATTGTGCATGTGATCGGCCCAGAGCAAGGTCGCACGCTGCCAGGTATGACGATTGTTTGCGGCGACAGTCACACAGCGACGCACGGTGCATTTGGGGCACTCGCATTTGGTATCGGCACGAGCGAAGTTGAACATGTTTTAGCAACTCAAACTTTGCCCCAAGAACGCCCAAAGTGGATGAGCGTTACAGTCGACGGTGTTGCGCCAAAAGGTGTCACCGCAAAGGACATCATCCTCGCTGTGATTGGCGAAATCGGAACGGGCGGTGGCATTGGCCATGTGATCGAATATCGCGGTTCGGCAATTCGCGCGCTGTCGATGGAAGGTCGAATGACCGTTTGCAATATGTCGATTGAAGCTGGCGCACGTGCGGGGCTTGTCGCACCAGACGAAATAACTTTTGAATATTTGCGCGGTCGTGAGTTTGCGCCGAGTGGCGAACAATTTGATGCTGCGATCGCCGATTGGAAAACTTTGCGAACAGATGACGGCGCTGTGTTTGACAAGCAAGTAACAATTGACGCCAGCAAACTTTCGCCGAATGTAACTTGGGGTACGAACCCGGCCCAAGTTGTATCACTAAATGGTTTGGTGCCGACACCAAGTGACTACAGCGATGCGACCGAGCGTGACAGCGTTACACGCGCACTCGAATACATGGGGCTGAAAGCCGGCACTGCGATTCGTGACATCAAAGTTGACACTGTGTTTATCGGCTCATGTACTAATTCTCGAATTGAAGATTTGCGTGCGGCCGCAGATGTTGTTCGCGGGCGAAAAGTAAAAGTAAAACGTGTAATGGTTGTACCAGGAAGTCACGCCGTGAAGTTGCAAGCGCAAGCCGAAGGTCTTGACAAGGTTTTCATTGATGCCGGTATTGATTGGCGTGAACCGGGTTGCTCAATGTGCTTAGCAATGAATCCGGACAAACTTGCGCCTCAAGAACGTGCGGCCAGCACATCAAATCGCAACTTCGAAGGCCGACAAGGACGCGGTGGGCGCACTCACTTGGTCTCGCCTGCAGTTGCCGCTGCTACTGCAGTCGCTGGTCATTTTGCTGCGCCAGAAGATTTGTCATGAAAGCCGTGCGAGTAATTTCTGGTCGCGGTGTGCCGCTCAAGCGCAGCGATGTTGACACCGATCAAATTATTCCAGCTGAATGGTTGAAGCGCGTCGAGCGAACAGGTTTTGAAAAAGGTTTGTTCTCGACTTGGCGTGATGATCGAAATTTCGTGCTCAACGACGAGCGCTATGCAGGCGCGTCAATTTTGGTAGCGGGTAAAAGTTTTGGTGTTGGATCTTCACGCGAACATGCTGTTTGGGCGATTCAACAAGGTGGATTCAATGCGGTAATCGCCCCAAGTTTCAGTGACATCTTTCGCAATAACTGTGGCAAGAACGGTCTGATCGCCGTGGTTTTGAGTGAGGAAATAGTCAACAAACTTTGGCAGATTATCGAGAACGACTCGACGACTGAAATCACTGTTGACGTTGAGCGTCTCGTTGTTGAAGTTGCGAGCACTGGTCTTTGTGAGACTTTCGAGATGAACGCTGACACTCAAAATCGATTTTTGAATGGGCTTGACGACATCTCAATTTCTTTGCAACACAGCGACGAAATTTCGCGTTTCGAAACTAGCCGACCAGCTTGGTTCTAGCCGCCGACAGGCGAACTCGTTAAAAACGAATTCAAATCAGCGAGTCGTTTATCGTTTGAGAAAACCTCGATTGGTGCTTGAGTTTCAAGTCGTAAACCTCGCTGAATAATTCGACAAGTTGTGTGCTGGTTGTATTCGGCAAGTGTTACCGCCCAGCCATCTTTGCCGGCTCGTGCCGTTCGGCCAGAGCGATGTAAATAAGTTTTTACTTCTAGCGGTGGCACATAATGCACAACGATCCCGACATCATCAATATCGATTCCCCGTGCTGCAACATCTGTGGCCACAAGAATATTTAGTTGACGCTGAGCGAAGTTTCGTAGCGATCGTTCGCGTGCGCCTTGCGCCATGTCTCCATGCAACGCCGAAACATTTGCGCCGAGTGCCGCTAGATCTGCAGAAACTTTGTCACATGCGCGCTTGGTGTCACAGAAGACAACGGTTTGTCCGCCTGCGCTGGCCATTGCCGCAATGACTCGGTTTTTATCCATATGATGCACACCAAGAAATAGGTGGCGCATAGTGCCAACCGTGTCAGTCGGTGCATCAATGCTGACTTCTTTTGGAGATTTCATGTAGCGCTTGACGAGCGTCGCAACTTGTCCGTCTAAAGTTGCCGAAAATAACATTGTTTGGTGAATTTTTGTGACATGACGCAAAATCCATTCAACTTGTGGCATGAAACCTTCGTCGGCCATGCGATCTGCCTCGTCAAGCACGATCACTTCAACATCACTGAGATCTGCCTCGTTTGATTTCAACAAATCGATCAATCGAAGCGGAGTCGCAATCACGATTTCAGCGCCACGATTGAGTTGATCAACTTGCTTGTCGCGAGCCGCACCACCATAAACGGCAAGCACGCGTACGTCGCAATGTTTGGCAATTGGCGCCAAGACATCGGTGACTTGAACAGCCAATTCGCGAGTCGGCACGAGCACGAGACCACGGGGTTTCTTGGCGGCAGCAGTTTGAGTCACGCGCTCAATCATCGGCACGCCAAACGCCAAAGTCTTGCCAGAGCCAGTTCGAGCACGACCACACAGGTCTTCGCCGCTCAGCGCCACAGGTATCGCCTCAGTTTGAATCGCAAATGGCGCCGCAAAACCTGCCGCAGCTAGACCAGCGTCAACCCGCTCACTGACCCCGAGATCGGCGAAGCCCGTCGGGGTCGTAACTGCCTGGCGAGTATTCGAACTCGATCCGATGTTGCCACTGGCGTTCTCGGTTGATTCACCAGCGGGTCGCGGATTTTGCGGACGATTCGGAGTACGACCTGAGGAGTGGTTAGTCGGGCGAGGCGTGCCGCGACGTGATTTAGGGTCAGACATCTGAACGCTCAGGCTACCAACACGACCATGGTGGTCTTCGCTGACTCACGAGTCAGTTTTGCCTGACCACTCAGACAGTAGACAATTGTTTGTGATGTGTGTAGGGTCAAAAATTGTGTTTATTGAAACTTCTTCTGAGAACCATCTGAGCAATCTTGACGAGCCGCTATTCACCGGTCGCAAGGGCATTGCATATGACTGGCAATCTTTACTCTTGCCATCCGAAATTGCATTTGATGCTTCACTTCACGCACTTCTAAACGCTGGCAAGGACGACTCCGCCACTCGATACGCGTGACCGCGCAAGTGCGCCCAAATCGGGTGCTCGTTCTCGGCTGTGGTTCTGTTGCGCAAGCGGTAATTCCGCTGATAGTTCGCGACTTAAAACTTGATCCGAAATCAATTTCAATCGTTGACTTTGTTGACAATCGACATCGTGTTGCAGATGTTTTGGCGATGGGTGTTAGTTACGAGATCGGCCAAGTGACTCGTGAAAATCTTGACAGTTTTTTAACAGAGCGCGTTGCAACTGGCGACATTTTGTTAGACCTCGCTTGGAACATTGACTGCACGACAATTCTTGAATGGTGTCGCATGCGCGGTGTGCGATATCTCAATACATCGGTTGAATTATGGAACCCATACGACAACATGGCGGCAACTCACCCGCTTGACCGCACTCTCTATGTACGCCATCAACAAATTCGCAAAATGATTGCGAAGTGGGGATCAAATAATGGACCGAGCGCGGTTGTCGAGCACGGTGCAAACCCTGGCTTAGTTTCTCATTTCGTCAAGCAAGCGCTGTTTGAAATCTCAAATAAAATTCTTGTTGACGGGCGCGCTGGTTCGCGTCAAAGTGCGCTTGAGTCAGCACTGGCCAGCGAGTCGTTCGATCGATTGGCGATGTTGACCGGCACGCGTGTAATTCACATCAGCGAACGCGACACACAGATCACAGATCAACCAAAACAAGTAAACGAATTTGTCAACACTTGGTCGGTCGAAGGTTTCTACGAAGAAGGTGTCGCACCAGCCGAAATGGGTTGGGGTACTCATGAACGTTGGATGCCTGCGAACGCGCAAGTGCACGCCGACGACGGGCCGTGCAATCAGATTTGTTTGGCGCAACCTGGCATGGAAACTTGGGTTCGCTCTTGGGTGCCAAGTGGCGAAATTCTCGGAATGATCATTCGTCACGGTGAGAGTTACACGATGAGTAATCACTTAACTGTGCGCGACGATTCGGGCAAAGCGATTTATCGTCCCACTGTTCATTATTCATATTGTCCGTCGAACGAAGCAATTAATAGTGTGCTCGAACTGCGCATGCGCAACTGGCAGATGCAACCAAAAGAGCGGATCATGAACAATGAAATTATTTCTGGTCGCGATGAACTTGGTGTGTTGTTGCTCGGTCACGACTACACCGGCTGGTGGACAGGTTCGCGATTGTCGATTGATGAAGCACGCACAATTACAACTGGGCAAAGTGCGACAACTTTGCAAGTCGCAGGGTCAGTTTTGGCTGCAATGAAGTGGATGATTGCGAGCCCAACCCAAGGCGTGCGCGTGCCAGACGAATTGCCATGGAAGTCAGTTCTTGCTGACGCACGACCGTATCTTGGTGAAATTCATAGCGCCCCAACAGACTGGGACCCATTAAAGACCCGCAATGACTTGTTCCCTGGATACGGCAATACAAGCCGTCTTGATCTGACAGATCCTTGGCAATTTAGAAACTTTCTCACACCAACGCCTAGTTGATTAATTAGCTAGTTGGCGTTGTCGTGATTTGCAGGCACACTGAAACATCATGATTAACGGAAACGGACTACTACTTACGTAACGGCGCAGTCTCATATCACTGCAGCCGCACCCTCTGAGCCAAAAGGCCCAGAGGGTTTTCTTTTTACTAAAATCAACTCACGAAACGAGACACGAAATGCCACCGAAGCCAGTCCAACCTCGCAAGATGCAATTTGAAAAATATTCAAGTTTCGTGCCACTTGTACTTACTGATCGCACTTGGCCAAACCGAATCATTGACAAGGCTCCGCTCTGGTGTTCTGTTGACTTGCGCGACGGCAATCAGGCTTTGATTGACCCGATGGATCCTGAGAGAAAATTGCGGATGTTTAAAACGCTTGTGAAGATGGGCTTCAAAGAAATTGAAGTTGGGTTTCCGTCGGCCAGCCAACCGGATTACGACTTTGTGCGATTGTTGATTGAGCAGGATTTGATTCCTGAAGACGTGACGATTCAGGTGCTTGTGCAGTGTCGCCGCGAATTACTTGAGCGAACCTATGACTGCATTGCTGGTGCGCCGCGAGCGATCATGCACTTTTACAACTCGGTGAACCCTTTACAGCGCCGTGTCGTGTTTGGTCTTGATAAAAACGGCATAATCGAGATTGCGACGAGCGCAGCAAAGATTTGTCGTGAACTTGAAACTAAATTAACAGGTACCAACTTGCGTTACGAATATTCGCCTGAGAGTTTTACTTTGACAGAGCCAGAGTTTGCAGTTGAGATTTGCGAAGCAGTGATGCAAGTTATTGAGCCAACAGTAGATCGCAAGATTGTTTTGAACTTGCCGGCAACTGTCGAGTGCTACTCGCCCAATGTTTATGGCGACGTGATCGAATGGTTCGGTCGCAATGTACCCCGACGAGACAAACTCGTGTTGTCGTTGCACCCGCATAACGATCGCGGTTGTGCAGTTGCGGCCGCAGAGTTCGGTGTGATGGCTGGCGCTGATCGTGTTGAGGGAACTTTATTTGGCAACGGTGAGCGAACTGGGAACGTTGACATCATTACTTTGGCGATGAATTTATTTACAAATGGCGTTGATCCTCAACTAGATATCACAGATATTGATGCCTTGCGTCGAGATGCTGAATATTGCAATCGTCTAGCAGTACCGGAGCGTCAACCATATGCGGGCGATCTTGTCTACACTGCCTTTTCGGGCAGTCATCAAGATGCCATTAAAAAAGGCCTCGATGCGCTGCCGAAAGATTACGACCAATGGGCTGTGCCGTATTTGCCGATTGATCCAAAACATGTTGGTCGCACGTATGAGGCAGTGATTCGTGTGAACAGTCAGTCAGGCAAGGGCGGCGTTGCATATGTGATGCAAACCGAATATGGTTTTGCATTGCCGCGGCGATTGCAAGTTGAGTTTTCAAAAGCAATTCAACACATCACCGAAGACTCAGGAACAGAAATTTCGCCCGAGATCATGTGGAGTGCTTTCGAGAGCGAATATTTGTCAGTGGAGTCAATGTTCAAACTTGAAAGCCATGAAATGCGCAGCGACTCAAAAGGCACAACGACAATTAGCGCACAGTTGTTAGTTAACGGATCGCCACGAACTTTGACTGGGCAAGGCAATGGTCCGATTGACGCATTTGTTCACGCACTACGGACCGAGTTCAAAGTCGTGTTTGATGTCAAAGATTATGTTGAGCACGCTCTCAGTCAAGGCTCAGAGGCCGTAGCCGTTGCGTACATCGAGGGTGCCAACGAACAGGGCGATTTGCGTTGGGGTGTTGGCACCGACCCGAGCACGATCACAGCGTCATTACGTGCTGTGTTAAGTGCATTTGAGCGTCAAGAAAACTTAGGCCGTTAAATACTTTAAACATTTCTCAACTAGTCTCACTTGAGTGAAGGTCACCGTAAATTTTGACAACTGTGCGTCTACTGGCGCATGCACGCAAATGTGCCCTGATGTTTTTGAACTACGCAGCGACGGCTTTTTGTATATCTTGAACGAAAACCCGCCAGCCGAATTGCACGAATCAGTTATTGCCGCTGAAGAAATTTGCCCAACTGGGGCAATCATGATTGAACAATAACTGGCGCATGGGTTTCTATTCGCGTCTGAACCAAGCTTGGTCGCAAAGCGACTCAATGCTGTGTGTTGGTCTAGACCCAGACGTAACCAGGTTCCCAGAAACTTTGCAAGGCGGGGTTCAAGAAATCGAGACTTTTTGTAAACAAATAATTGATGCGACAGGCGATTTAGTTTGTGCATTCAAACCACAAATTGCTTACTTTGCCGCGCATGGCGCCGAGAAGCAACTTGAAAACATTTGTGCGTATATTCGTTTGCATTATCCAAATGTTGTCTTAATTCTTGATGCCAAGCGAGGAGATATCGGTGATACGGCAAAACTTTATGCACGTGAAGCCTTCGTCAGATATGACGCCGATGCCGTGACCGTCAATCCGTATTTGGGCACTGACAGCCTTGAACCATTTTTGGCAACCCCCGACAAAGGCACGATTGTTTTATGCCGCACATCAAACGCTGGGTCAAGCGAGTTTCAATCACTTATTGTCGATGCCGAGCCGCTTTATTTGCGCGTGGCACGAACAGCAGCCGAGACCTGGCGCACGATTGGCGAATGCGCGCTCGTGGTTGGCGCAACCTATCCAGCCGAACTTGCGGTGGTGCGCGCGATTGTCGGCGAGATGCCGATTCTCGTGCCCGGTATCGGTGCCCAAGGCGGAGATATCGCTGCGGTCGTTAATGCTGGTCGCGGTACGAATAGTCGCGGGTTAATTATAAATTCATCGCGCGCAATTTTGTATGCGGATAGTTCAAAATCTTTCGCCGACTCAGCGCGCAAAGTTGCGATTGAAACTCGCGATGAGATTAATCGCGCTAACAGTGTTTACTAGTGATGAGAGTTGATAATTTCTTCAAGAATTACTTGATAATTCGGCTTGCTGTCAGTGCGCGAAGTTAGATACTTCTGCTTGTACGACTCATATTTCTCATGATTAATGACCAGTGCTGCGCGAAGTTCCTGCCCCGAATACTCGCGGTCAATATTGAAAATCGTCGCCCCAGTTGCTAGAGAAAAATTCAAAATAAATGAGCGCTTACGTGGATCAATACCCGACTCAATAAGATCAGACCACACCAGTAATAAAGGCTTGTTGTAACTGATCGCATAACTGATTGCTGTGCTATTCGTTGCGATTACTAATTCTCGTGACGCCACAAGCGAAGCAGTTTGACCATGAATTGTTCTTCGCTCCGCGAATAGTGGCCGATGATCACGACCCAAATGCTTTGGATGAACTGCAATATCAACTCTTACATTAAGCGAATCTTCAACCTGGGAAAAAAACTTTGACAAATTTGGGTACCAATTTTCTGCCGAGATCTTTTCTGTTGTCCCTGTGCGAAGTTCGTCGCGCGGAAATCCTGGGAAGCCAGTATCCAGATAGACGGCGGCTTGTTCAGTCATAATTTCAGTGGAGTTCAGCCTTAAAAATTGGGAGTAGTCTGACGAATTAGCAGCAATAATTTTAGTAGTTTTTGGAAAATCTTGTCTGGCCATACGATCAGATTCAGACCCACCACTTACAACAAGTTTGGGCAGAGCGAACCATAATATGTTTCGCCGAAAAAAATGATATAAAGTCTTTATTAGTTGATTTAGTTTTTCCGATTCGCTGATGGTAGTTGAACTTGGCACAACTGCACCGCCGACAATAAATCCGACTATTTGTGCTTTTGACTCCATTAGCGAAATACACACTCGAAATAACGTGAGATTTGTTGGCTTAATATGTGAGAAAACAATTGCACCTTTTGAGATATTTTGAAACTCGCGACGCCATTCTTTAAGCGAAGAAAATCTGGTGACATGGGCTGACTCTGATTGATTCGCATACGCGGCTGAAAACTCTGGAGTCAGAGCGTCAATCAAATCATGAACATGCACTTCCAGGTGCTGTGACAAAAACTCAAGTTCAAATCTTTGCCAATCAAAATCTCTAAACCGATACGGCCAAACAACAATTAACTTCTGCTTTTGACTCACGCTGATGGTTTGACTTGACCCAGAGGCTTACCGAAAACTGGAACTTTCATATACGCGATAAATGCTTCAAACATTGCCAACGACTCTGGAGTATCAAGAACTCGAACCTGTTCCCACATTTTTCCTTCGTGCCACGAACCAGCAAAGTGAAGAAAATGATTAGTAAACAAACTTGCTTCAATACAACTTTTAATAAGCTGCAAATTATCTTTGTGGTCGCTGTACAAAAACGGATATTTTGATGAAATTTCATAAACCCATAAGGCTTGAAATCTATAATCAAGCCATTCAACAAGATTTCGAGATTGAACAAAATGATTTAAAAATCTTTGTTCACCACCATTATCCTGCTCCATTATGTTTTGGTCAAAACTTCTGTAGTACTCGGCCAAAAGCAGGCCATGCTTTAAGCAGTTGTACACAAAGACACCCGAACAGGCGTCATCTGGCTGTACCTCTAAACCAGCCTCGGCGTAAAGATCGTTTAGTGAAATAAATAAACTTGAGTCCAATGGATATTTGGCGTCGTAGAAGCGATTTCGAAGAAACGCCATCCGCCTCAAATATTGCTGATGCTCTAGTGGTAGGTTTTTTCGCTTTGAGATGAGGCCAACTTTTGTGTCATCCCTGGAGTCAAAAATATTTGGAGCAAGCGGGCTAATCAAAATGTCAGTATCTAGGCAACAGACGTTGTTTGTTTGGAAAGTGGCACTATTTAGCGCCTCGCCGATCAAGAATTTCTGCCAGTACGGATTCTTCCAGTCAGGATGATCTGTGTTGATCAGGTGATCATCAAACAAAATCAGTCCGAGGTCGTGGCGTTTGCAATACATTTCCCAAGTCGCAAAGGCATACTCCATGAAAGGTTTGAGATATGCGTCTCCAATTGCGATCGTTGCAAGAACATTGCCAGACTTTCCTGGCGGAATCAATACTTTCAGAACTCACCTCGCCCTAGAACTTGAACGCCACCGAAGAGTGACTAAAACGAGTTTAGCGATTGACGCG
Organism: Ferrithrix thermotolerans DSM 19514; assembly: GCA_945862025.1. Lineage (GTDB taxonomy): Bacteria > Actinomycetota > Acidimicrobiia > Acidimicrobiales > Ilumatobacteraceae > BACL27. The sequence continues at coordinate 54,609 of CAMAWU010000003.1, forward strand.
CGAATTTGAAGGTTACAAACGCGCAACTGGGGTCTGTGCAGGCAGTTGGCGATACCCTGACGACGTAAATGGCTTAGGAGGTTCAAACATGGCGCATCAGTTTTTGAGTGATGAATGGATGGTTGCGGCCCGTGAAATTCGTGCGCGATATCAAGACGACTCAATAAAAATTCCAGTTGGTGTGCGGATGAACCAAATCATTACTGGAGTTCCATTTGGAGAAGGAACGGTAGCAACTTACACAGATACAACATCGGGCTCGCTAGACATTGATCTTGGACATCTTGAAACTGCCGACGTGACTGTGACCACCGACTATACGACAGCACGAAATATTTTTGTAGAGCAAGATCCAAATTTTACGATGCAGGCATTCATGTCTGGAAAAATAAAAGTCGAGGGTGACATGTTAAAGATGATGGCCCTGCAGGCCGCGATGCCACAAGACGAAATCGCAAAAACAATTGCTGCTGAAATCAAAACAATTACAAAATAAGTTCTGAAAAGTGCTGCCCTAACTGGGTTGATGTGTTGAGCGAACAGCGCTCGCAGCAAAAATTGCGATCACACTACTAACCGCACCAGCAAGCAATGCGTACGAGTAGCTTTTAACTACTCCGGAATTAATCGTGGCTTCATGGATCCCAATCATGATTGCGGCACCCAAAACTGCGCCCATTTGATTTAAAAGTTGTTGCATTGCACTTGCTACCCCGAGATCTTTATTGTCAACAGAATTTGCTAGAAGTGCAGTAAGCGCAGGCGACGAAATGCCCAAACCGATTCCAGAGAGCGAAAGTCCGAAAATGATTAACAGATCAGATGCGCCAACATCAATCTGCGAAAGTAGCAACATTGATGCGACCACTGCGCATGCGCCAATAATTCCTGCGTTTCTCTCACCGATTCGCAATGAAACGCGACCCGAAAACGGTGCAACGAGTGAAAACATCAGCGGACGAGCAATTATCAGCCAGCCGATATGTGATGTTGAAAAACCTAGACCAGTTTCGAGCAACTGTGGCACAATCATGAACCCACCCATGTAAGCAAAGTTCGTCAGCGCCTGACTCGTAACTGGATACGCAACATTTCGCGTTCGAAGCCATTTCAAAGGCAACATTGGGTCACTCGCTTGTTGTTCTACGCGCGCAAATAAACCCAAAGTTGCAACGCCAACTAGTGCAACCATAAATGTTCGCGACGACCCAAAACCCCAAGAAGGGCCACGGTTGATTGCGAGCAAAATCAAAACAGAACCAGCACCCAGTAGTAGCGCACCTTTGATATCAAACTTGACATTTTTCCTACGCTCAGTGTCACCGAGCAGCCACATTGCAACCAGACAGCCTGCCAAACATAATGGCGCTTGAATTATAAATATTGTTCGCCAACCAAAAACTGCAACGAGGGGTACGCCTGCTACTACTCCAATGACCGGTGCGCCAGCGGTAACAAAACTCCAGTAGCCAAGTGGACCGACTCTTTCGCTTGGATCAAACATTCGATTGATGTACGCCATTGCTGCTGGTCCGAGCGCCGAGCCGCCGGCCGCCGAAAGTGTTCGAAATACAATCATGGAAGTTGCATTCCAAGCGAATGCAGTACAAAGCGCAAATACTCCTGCAAAAAATAATCCATAAACAAAAACTCGCTTGTGTCCCCACAGGTCGCCGATTTTTCCAAATCCTGGACCAACCACACCGAATGCGAGCATCGGCGCCGTAATCGCCCAACTGATTATCGCTGTCGTGCTATTGAGGTCATCAGCGACGGTCTTAAGCGAGACGACAAGCAGTGTGATCATGAAACTCACTGTGAAGACACAGCTCAGCAAGACGACCAGTGTCGCTTTACGCCTTGAAACTCCGACTCTTCGCACAATCTTTTGTCGGATTAATAACGACCATGGGATTACTGAAACTTCATCAACGCCACCTGCGTCAAGAACCGCTAAATCTTTTGTTTCGTCTCGGTTCTGAATTTGTGATTCAAACTTCTCGATTTTCAAGGAAAGACCATGTCAATGAGCGAGCCGCGCGGCACCTTGTCACCATTGTTAATCGCCACGCCTTTTACAGATGCACTCTTCATTCGATACGACTTGCGACCAGTAACTTCTCCAACAACAAAACCTGCTGCAACAAGTCGTTTTTCGGCGTCATTGAAATTAATTCCAACGATGTTTGGCATAACAACAAAATCAGGACCGAGCGACATTGAATATCCAAGCGCTCCACCACGCGGAAGCTTCTCGTCGGCAAGTGGCAACTGCCCGCCGATCAATCCGATCGCAACATCATTATTGAAAACATCTGGAGTCAGAGCCAAGACGAGACCAAGTTCGGCGACTTTCGCAGTTGCGTCAGCCACGCTGAGACCGATAATCATCGGAACTGTTCTTAGTGCAGGACCATTTGAGATGGTCAGACTGATAAGCGTGCCTTTGAGAACTTCATCCCCTGCAACAAGCGATGGCTGCTTGGCGACTGACCACGAAATTACATTTCCAACTTCGACAGTCTCGCTTGAATCTTCTTTCGATTCAACAGTCAATCCTTGAGTTGCCAATTTTTCTTCGGCAGATGCTCGCGACTCACCGGTGACATCAATAAGAACACCAAGTGGCGGTCCTTCGGAAACCACGAGGACTAATACTTCGCCTTCTTTAAGGCTGACTCCTGAGGCTGGCTCAGTTCGAATTACTTGTCCAAACTCAACTTCGTTTGTTCGTTCAGCTCGAACTATTAGATCCCAGTCGAATCCCGCAATTTTATTACGAGCTTGCGCTTCGGCAACACCGCCAAGTTCTGGAACCTGATGCGAAGACTTAACTAAAGATTGAAAAGCAATCATTGAAATAATTACCAACGCAGCAGCAGCCACTGAAATCCAAATTCGTGTGAACCTGCGGCGAATTTGAGGAGAGTCATATGTTTCTTCTTCGGCGATCGCTTGATCAACTGCCCGCTCAAAACTAGATGGAGTTTCAATAACTTTTTGAGCGCGGGTGGGGTTTGGTCTTGTAATTAGATTTGGACGAGTAATAACATCTTCAAAACGTTTCGAAGTAATAGTGTCAATCGGTTGCGGGCGTGGCATTTTGTCAGCAACTTGCGCCAGGGCTTGACCAAACTCGAGCGCGGTGCCGCGTTCACTTGCCACTGGGCGTCCTGCTCGCTCAATCGGTGCAGCTATTGGCCCAAGACCACCGGAAACGGGCAGCAACTTATCTATTCGGTTCGCCAAAGTAATTGCAACCGATTCTGCCGCGAACGGAACTTCGCCAGTGATTGTCTCAAGCAAAGTAATCGCCAGTGAGTAGACATCTGAATACATGTCTGGCACTGAACCTTGTCCGATTTCGGGTGCTGCGTACCGTGCTTGCTCAATGCTCATCTTTGCTGCAACAAAACTTCGCTTGACGCCAAGCCCGGCAAGTCGAATTCTGCCGTCGTCACCAAAAATTAGGTTGGCTGGTCGCACATCGCCATGTACGAAGCCATTTTTATGAGCGTGATGTAACGCTCGGCAAACATCAAGTCCGACAATTAATGCTTGCGATGGAGTCAACCGTCTACCCCGGTCGAGATATTCGCGCAAAGATCCTTGAGCAAAATGCTGCGTTACGCTAAAAGCGATTTTAACCCCATCCATAACTGAGTCGCCCCAGTCGTCGATTGAGACGAGCGTCGGATGCGAAATATCGTGAAGCTGTTGCATTGACGAATCGAAGGCAGCCAAAGCTGCTTCTTCATCAATCAAGCCAGATACTTTGTCAAATAGTGAGGCGACGGTCATCAATCGCACGGCTACTTTTTTTGATTCTTCTAAGTCTTCAGCTTCAAATATTGGAGCGGTTGCCGTGCCGTCACTACGGAGTTCTTCAACCCGATATCGCCCCACAAGAACGTGACCAATGACCGAATCTAAGGTAACCACAGCCATTAAAACTACTAGTGAAATTCACTTACCAATGTTTTATCGGGTTTTAAGGCGAGAATAGAGATGTGACAACTAACATCCAAAATTCAAAACCAAAGAAAAGTTTTCTTCAATCTATTAACGGCCAACGACTTCTGACAAGCCTTGGCATTGCACTTGGTTTAGTGATGATTATTTTCGGCTTCCAAGCATCACGAACTGGTCGAGATGAGTCGGGCCTGCCTGACGCAATTGAACGAATGTCGCCAGCAAACGGTGACCGGGTGCTGCGTCAGTCGCAAATAATCGTCGACTTCGTTGACGGATATGAATCAGTGCTGTTCATTGATGGCGTTGAATTGCCGACTACGCGGCTAGACGAACTCACCGCATCTGGTCAGCAAGCAACCCCAGGTGCACAAGTTGAGTTACCAGCAACAGCAGTTTTTGATCCCGGAAATTTTATCATTAGTTTTCAGCCGCAAGCCGGCGCAGTTATTGAATCATTCACACAGGGCGAGCACGAAGGCAAAGTTAAATATTGGCGGGTTGAAGATGGTCGCAATAAATCACGAACATATATCTGGAAATTTGATACTGACTAAAAGTGCAACAATAACTTCAGTTGTAACTCAAATTATTGTTTAGGTAGTTCGCCAGTTTCTAGCAACTCTAAAAAACCTGCTGCATCAATAATTGCAATGCCGAGTTGTTCTGCCTTCGAAAGTTTGCTTGCACCGGGTTCTGCACCAACTACAAGTGCAAAGGTCTTGGCACTCACACTGCCTGGGCTTTTGCCGCCGCGACTAGTGATTGCTTGTTGCGCACCTTCGCGACTGAAACCTTCAACGGTTCCAGTAACAACGACCGCTCTACCGACAAGATTTTGCGGTGCAGTATTGACAACTAGTTTGCCAAACTCGACACCGGCCGACCTGAATTTTTTAATAATTCCTTGATGCGCTTTATCTGCAAACCATTCTCTGATTTTGTTCGCAATCACATCACCCAGACCGTCAATTTCACTCAATTGCTTCGGTGTGGCACTGATGATTGCGTCAAGCGAGCCGAACCTTCGTGCAAGTGACTCGGCTGCTGCTGGCCCCAAGTTTTTGATTCCGAGACCGACAAGTAGTTTCGGCAGGGGTCGTGACTTTGAATTATTGATCGCGGTGAGTAAATTAGTTGCGCTAAGTTCGGCGAACCCTTCAAGTTGTAGCAACTTTTCAATCGTCAATGAATAAAGATCACCAATGTCTGTGACGAAGTTTTTGTCAGACAGAGCGAAAACGGTTTTTTCACCAAGACCTTCAATATCCATTGCACCACGAGATGCGAAATGTATTATTCGTTGGTCACGCTGAAATGGACATTCTGGTTCAACGCAGCGAGTATCTGATTCGCCTTCAAGTTGCACAAATGTTGACTTAAGTTCGCAGATGCAAGTAGAGGGAAACTTCCATGGCTTTGAATTTTTTGGTCGCAGTGCTAATACTGGTCCGACAACTTCAGGGATCACATCACCTGCTTTGCGTACGATCACGGTGTCGCCAGGTCGTACATCTTTCAGTTGCACTTGCTCACGATTGTGCAAGGTCGCCATGCTAACTGTGCTGCCAGACAAAACTACGGGTTCAAGTTCAGCGAATGGTGTCGCTCGACCAGTACGGCCAATAGAAACCGAAATGTTTTTAAGAATTGTGTTTCGCTCTTCTGGAGCAAATTTTACGGCGATCGCCCAACGCGGGGCACGCGAAGTAAAGCCCAGTTGTTCGCGCTGTGCGAGGTCGTCAAGTTTGACGACCACACCGTCAATTTCGTAATCCAAGTTGTGACGATTCGTTTCACAGTTTGAGCAAAATTCAATGACTTCAGAAAGTGAACTAACCGTGATTGCTTGTGGATTGATCGGAAAACCCAAGTCACGCAGAAATTCAAAAGTTTGTGCATGAGAAGTGAAAGTCGGTGCACCAACTATTTCACCAAGTTGATACGCCCAAAATGAAAGTTCGCGACTCGCCGTGATTGCTGGATTTTTCTGGCGCAGACTTCCAGCAGCAGCATTTCTTGGATTAGCCGGGACCGCTTCGGGCTTTTTGCCTTCGGAAATTCGCTTTTCGTTTTCTAATTGTTTTGCAGCGCGAAGCTTTTCAAACGCAGCCATTGACATATAAACTTCGCCGCGTACTTCAAGCACTTTCGGAATTTCTTTATTGGATTTCGATTTGAGTTCTTTTGGAACAACGCTGATCGTGCGAATATTTGCTGTGACATCTTCGCCAACCTTGCCATCGCCACGAGTAGCCGCTTGCACCAAAAAGCCGTTTTCGTAGCGAATGCTTAAAGCCAATCCGTCAATTTTTAATTCGCAGGCAAACTTCATCGGCGCACCACTCAAGCCTTTACTCGCACGCTCACCCCACTGTTGCAACTCTTCAATATCCATTGCATTATCAAGACTCGTCATTGGCACACGATGCGTTACGGGGTCGAAGGTTGTGAAACCTGAGCCGATGATTTGTGATGGCGAAAGTTCTTCAACCAATTCTGGATACTTGGACTCAATTTCTTTCAGTTTGTGTAGAAGAAGATCAAACTCTGCATCAGAAATTTCGGGGCTGTCTTGACCGTGATACATCTCATTATGATGCGCAATTTGTGCACGAAGAATCATCACATTCTTTTTGAGATCTTTTGAGACAGGCATCACTAAAACTTTACTGATTCGATGTGCGAGCCTTAGCCTTATGATGTGCCCATAAAACCAATGCCAAATCTGCGACTCGCAACAGGATTGCTTTGGTCGATTCGAATTTTGGTCGGTTGTATGCCGTTTGTTGGTGCCGAAGTCGGCGCACTGCTGGAGACGCGGTCAACAGCGATTCAGATCGTTGGCACAGTACTGGCTTGGCTGATTTGGGGATTAATTGTGTTCGCTAGTTTTATCAGTCACCCAATTTCACTAACTGTGTTGCGAATGGGTACACCAGTAGTTGCTGGTTTTCTTGTTTTTATTGCCGCAACTGATCAAGGCTCAACTTTGCAAGTCATTAATGCGGCAATTGGTTTTGCGGTTTTGCTGATTAGTTTCAGTGCCGAAATTGGCAGCATCTATGTTCAGGCGAGCGCATATGGCGACGAAAGGCGTTTTTTGCTGAGACCACCAGTCGTATTTGTTGCACCAGTGGCAATTTCGGTCGTGATTGTAGATTTTTTTATAATCGCAACACCGATGTTTTTCGCAGCACAAATTTGGCTGGCTGGGGTGATTTCACTGATCGGACTTGTTGCCTGCATAAAGTTCATGGCTCCAAGAATCCATCAACTTTCCCGCCGTTGGTTAGTTTTTGTTCCTGCAGGCTTTGTAGTGCATGACGAAATTGTTTTATTAATCAACTTAATGATTAAAAAACATGAGTTAGTAGATATTCAACTTGCGCGAGATGACACACAAGCAGCAGACCTAAGCGCCTTAACTTGGGGAGTATCACTTGAATTGTCGTTTAATAAAACACTTGATGTCTCACTCACGGCAATCGGTGCACGCCATCTGAAAGCTGTTAGTGCAATTCACGCAACTTCAATAATCATCGCGCCTTCACGCCCAGGCGCCGTTCTGCGCGCCTATTAATTACTTAGTCGCTGGGTTCGAGGCGTCGGCGATTCCGCCGCCGAGGACAAATGAATTAGATGGGTCGTAACAAACGACGCTCTGTCCTGGCGCGATGCGCCGCTGCGCAACATTAAATCTCAAGACAAGCGGGTTCAGGCTTTGCACGACCGCGGGTAGCGCGGCCCCGTGAGCGCTGCATTGGACAAGCACAGTTGAATCAACTACTGGTGCGATATCTGCCCACATCACATTGTTCACTGCAAGACCCGAACGAAGTAACTGATCTTCGCTGCCGATTACAACACGGGCGTTCGGTGTGTCGACATCGACAACAAACTGTTTTGGTCCACCACCAGGCAAGCCCAAGCCTTTTCGCTGACCGATAGTTATAAGTTCAAGTGCGTCTACTGCGCCTGCTTGAACGCCATCTGATGTAACAACAGTTGCTTTACGAAACTCAATTCGGTGTCCCAGAAAAGTTTCACGACCACCAGTGCGCGAAATGAAACAAACATCTTGGCTATCAGGTTTGGTTGCGGTGCGAAGACCAAGTTCGACTGCGCGATCACGCACTTGTGCTTTGGTTAAATGCCCGACCGGAAACATTGTGAACGCAAGTTCTGTTTGGTCAAGCATGTAGACGACATAACTTTGATCTTTTAATTCATCGTGGCCACGAGTTAAACGAAATGTACTCTCTGCGTCTCGTGTGATCTGCGCATGGTGCCCGGTTGCGACGGCGTCAAAACCAAGAAGTCGTGCTCGCTCGCTGAGTCGATCGAACTTTAAGTGTCGGTTGCATTCAATACAAGGATTAGGTGTGATGCCGTCAACATGGGCTTGCACATACGGAGCCACAACATGCTTATCAAAATCTTCGGAAAAATTAAACACTAAGTGGTCAATGCCAAGTTGTTGAGCAACACGACGTGCATCGTCAACATCCGAAACTGAACAACATCCAGTGTCGCTCTCGCCTCCCCATAGTCGCATCGTTACACCAACCACTTCGTGTCCTTGATCTATTAGTTCGGCGGCTGCCACCGAAGAGTCAACCCCGCCCGACATCGCCACTAAAACTTTCATCTGCCGACCTGTGCTTTTACCGCTGGCTTTTTGTGACGCAATTGGTGCACGGCTGCAATTAGCGCAGTCGAAGCACGGTCAATGTCGCTCAGTGTTGTTGTGTGACCGAGACTCATTCGCAGAGAACCCATCGAGTATTTTCGATCAACTCCCATCGCCGACAGCACATGCGAAGGCTCCATCGCACCACTCGCACAGGCACTTGCCGCCGATGCACAGATCATTGCTTCGTCTAGTAAAAATAAAATTGCTTCGCTCTCACAACCTGCGATACAAAAATGTGCAATGCCAGGCACTCTCTTGTCGCGCGCAACGGTTTCTATGACATCATCAATTTCGCTGATAACTGCATCAACTAAGGCATCACGAAGTTGCGTTACTCGTTCGACCTCGGCATCTCGAGTTGAATCTGTTTCACGAAGTGCCGCTGCTGTTGCCATGATTCCACCAACATTGTGTGTTCCACTGCGACGATCCCGTTCTTGTCCGCCGCCAACAATCAGCGGATCTATTTCAAGACCGATTCGCTGCATTGTGACTCCCATTCCTTTTGGTCCACCAAATTTGTGAGCTGAAACTGATAGCACATCGACTAATTTTGAAATTTCGCGCAAGTCTTGCCAACATGTCGCCTGCACTGCATCGGTGTGCAACACAGCATTAGGTGCATTTGCTCGAACCACTTTTGCAACTTGGCGCAGCGGAGAGATGCTCCCGACTTCATTGTTGACTGCCATCACTGAAACAACACTTACTCGGCCAGCGTTCTGAGGATCTTGCAAAACTTTCTCAAGTTCAGCAACATTTATGACACCGGTTGCATCAACACCGACCACTTGACCATTTAAGTTTTCAACGCAATGCAAAACTGCATGATGTTCCGCAGCAGAGCAAACCGCCACACCGCCACGACGGCGAGCAGACCCAAAAATTGTGGCGTTGTCGCCCTCAGTTCCGCCACTCGTAAAAATAATTTCGCCTGCTTTACAGCCGATCGCTTCGGCGACATCATCGCGGGCCTCATCAATCGCCTTGCGAGCAATCCGCGCAAAACGATGTGAGCCCGAAGGATTGGCATAAACGCCACTCATGAACGGCGCCATTGCCGAGACCGCTACCTCACGCATCGGGGTACTGGCTGCGTGGTCTAAATAAACAAAATCAGACAAGTTACTTGTGCCAATTGTTTTGCCAAATCGTGCATCCACAGTGGTACAGGCTAACTACACTCACAGGTCTATGAGCCATATCAGTGTCAAGATCGAAATCGAAGCAAGTCCAGAGCGGGTCTGGCAAGTCGTTGAACCCGTTGAGCGCCATGTTGATTGGATGCACGATGCCGTAGCAATTCACTTTACCTCTGAGCAAACCCGCGGTGTCGGCACGGTTTTTTTATGCGACACAAAAGTCGGGCCAATAAAGCTGACCGACAAAATGGAGATCACACAATGGGTACCCGGCTCAGCAATGGGCGTCAAACATGTCGGCATCGTCACTGGTAGCGGCGTATTTACTCTTGCGCCACTTGACAACGGCACGCGAACACTTTTTACATGGGAGGAAGAACTGATTTTTCCGTGGTATCTCGCTGGCCCACTTGGCGCTTTCATCGGCGGAAAAATTGTTTTGAAACAGATTTGGAAACGCAATTTGCGCGGTCTTGCAAAACTCTGCAAGCAATAAAATTTAGCTAAAGCGTGCGAACGAGTGCCGTTGCTCCAGCAGCCAGCACAACAACAACTATCAGTGGAGCGCGACGCCACGCCGCAATGACCGCCACTGTAAACCCTGCAACTCGCGCATCAATCACCAGAGTTTGACCAATTGAGAATGTATCTTTGGCAACGAGTGCGGCTAGCAGCGCAGCAGGAATCAGTCCGAGACATCGGTCAAATACTTTTGGTAATTGTCGTGAGCCTAAAACAATTAGGCCAAACATTTTAAATAAATAAGCAGTCGCCGCGAGTGCAATGATCATCAGCCATAAATGCTGTGGTTGTGGATTAATCATTTCGTAGACCAACCAATACAGCACACGACGCAATCAAAATTGGTATACCAATTGGAAGAAATGAAATCGAAATCAAACACAGCGCGCCTCCGAGCACGGCTGCTTGACGACCAAGTTTCGTTCGCAAGTGTGGCAACAACATCACGATAAACGCCGCAGGAAATGCAATATCTAAGCCAAGTTTCTGCGGATCAATTGCGTTTCCAGCAAGTGCACCAATTAGTGTGCCGAGATTCCAAAATGTGAACAAACCAATCCCAGTTGTCCAGAATGCAATTTTACGAAGTCGCGGCGACTCTTGAGCGAGTGCCAATGCCGTAGTTTCATCAATCACAAAATGTGCTGCGAATATTCGCCGAGGCAAACTGCCGGCCATTGACTTTGCCGATGAAGAAAGTGCGAGACCATAAACAAAGTTGCGTGCTGCAAGCAATGCGGCGCCGCCAAACGCGGCAACTAATGAGCCTCCTGCGCCAACTACACTCATCGCCGAGAACTGTGACGCACCTGTGAAAACAAAAAATGACAGTGCGCAGGTTTGCCACACGCTTGCTCCAGCGCTAACTGAGGCGACCCCAAACGACAGCCCAAATACTCCAACTGCTCCACCAAGTGTCAAACTCGCAACTACAACTCGTCGCACAATTGGATCAGTTAAAGGCGCAAAGAACCGCTTCACTCAAGAATTAGTTTCACTAAAAAACTCCGTGCAACATTTCATCAGCGCTACTCCAAGGATCACGAGTGTGTGCAAGCATTTCGTTTTGAATTGCATCCCAGCGCTCGCCAGTACAAATTTCCATTGCCCGATGCTCAAGGCGCCGTTCAATAATTGACCACAATTCATTTCGCAGTCGTTGGTCGCGACGCTTGGCGAGTGAGCCATCTTTTTGTGTATGTGCGCGGTGTTCGCCGATCGTATTCCACAACCTGTCGGCACCTTCACCAGTTGTGCCAACAGTTGTGAGGATCGTTGGTCGCCATGCTTCACTTGTGAAATCAGAAAGTTCAAGCATCTGTTCTAAATCACGACGAGTCTGATCAACACCAGGTCGATCAGCTTTATTGATCACAAAAATATCGGCGATTTCTAGAAGTCCTGCTTTGTTGGCCTGCACCGAGTCTCCCCATCCTGGGTTGACAACAACCACGATCGTGTCGGCATTGCGCGCAATTTCTACTTCAACTTGTCCGACACCAACTGTTTCGACCAATGTGCAGGGCGAACCAACAGCGTCGAGCAATCTAACTGCTTCGCTTGTTGCC
>CAMAWU010000004.1 GCA_945862025.1 Ferrithrix thermotolerans DSM 19514
ATTGAAAAGTCAAAATAATCTGAAACGAATTCTGTATTGCCAGGACCAACCTGCAACACATTTAAGCCTTCAATAATTAAAATATCTGGTCGATGAACGACCTCTTCATGGTTCGCCATCACGTCATAGACAACATGGTTGTATACGGGGGCTGAAACTTCTGCTGTTCCGGCTTTGACATCACGAACAAACTGCAGCAGTCGTTTTGTGTCGTAACTCTCGGGAAACCCCTTGCGATTCATCAGTCCACGTTCTTCAAGCACAGCGTTCGGGTATAAAAATCCGTCCGTGGTGATTAGTTCAACGCGAGGGTGCTCAGGCCAACGCATTAACAATGACTGCAGAATTCGAGCTGAAGTGCTCTTGCCAACGGCGACACTGCCAGCAATGCCAATCACGTAAGGCAGCTTTGGTGCCATCGTGCCAAGAAACGTCGCCGACACGCGGTGCAAACTTTGTGTCGCGGTGACATAGAGATTTATGAGCCTCGTCAGTGGCAGATAAATCGTCGCAACTTCGTCCAAGTCAATTCGATCGTTGATACCTCGTAATGATTCAAGTTCTTTTTCGGTCAGAGTCAGCGGCGTTTGGGCACGCAACATTGACCATTGTTCACGGTCAAACCGCAAATATCTGTCTACATCATTATCTGCGATCACAGATTCAATTTATTTCGTTACGCTTCGCAAAAATTCAAGCAATGGCGGATTAACCAACTTCGCATGAGTCAAGTTTGATGCGTGTGCAGCGCCTTCGATTGGGATGATCTTGCCTGCACCGACAAGGCCGGCCCGCAATGCTTCGGCGCGCTCCATTGAAATCGCCGTATCTGCAGTGCCGTGAATGATTATTGCTGGACACTTAATCTCGCTAAGCCTGTCTGTGATGTCATCGCGATCAAGCAAACAATTCGCCGTCGCTTTCACTGCGTCGATCGTGAAACTCTGCCACTTGGCAATTGACTTTTTGCTTTCGTTCGGTTCAGCGATGATGATATTGGCGATCACTGAAGTCAGGTCTGGTACCGGGCCGTGTTGCACCCAAGTGTCAACCATCATCCGATACCCAGCCAAAGTTTCTGCATCATCGTTATCAGCAGCAGTATCTATCAGTATCAGCGCAGTCACACGCTCAGGTGCGGTGAGTGCTGCGCGCATCGATAAAAATCCACCTTGCGACATTCCGCCGATGACACATTTGTTAATTCCGAGATGATCCATCAAGCCGAGACAATCGCTCGCTGAATCCCAATAAGTGAAATCCTTGCCGTCCCATTTGGTCTGCCCAAAACCACGTTCATCCCAAGTGATTACGCGAAACTCCGGCGACAACGCTGCAACTTGAGCATCAAACATTGTTTGATCCATCAAGAAGCCGTGCGCCAAAATTACGACTGGCCCATTACCACCTGAATCGGTGTAAAAAATTTCTTGCCCATTAATTTTTGCTAGCGCCATAAATTTCCTTTTTTGCCAGTTTTATTAAACGCTACATCTCGTGACAGGTTAGGCAATTATCGATGTTTTTACTTTTTGAAAGGGGAGAAACCAGAAACGGCGCCCACTCCACCTGTTAAAACATCTACACCCGTCTCGGTTACTAAAACCATGTGTTCAAATTGTGCGGTGCGCGTGCCGTCGGCAGTTACTGCCGTCCAGTCGTCATCCCACATCTTGTGTTGCCAAGTACCGAGTGTGATCATCGGCTCGATTGTAAATGTCATGCCTGGACGCATCACAACTGAATTGCGTGAATCGTAATAATGCAGAACTTGAATATCAGTATGAAATTGCTCGCCAATGCCGTGACCAACAAATGCTCTCACGACTCCAAGTTTGTTCAAGTTCGCGCGATCTTCAATTGCTCGACCAATATCACTTAACGGACGACCAGGTTTCACTGCTTCGATGCCGCGCCAGATGCATTCTTCGGTGGCATCAATCAATGCCCGATTTTGCGCATCAATTTCGCCAACTGCGAACGTCGCATTGGTGTCTCCATGTACGCCGCCGATATAGCAAGTCACATCAAGATTTACGATGTCACCTTCTTCAAGTTTGCGCGAGTCAGGTATTCCGTGGCAGATCACTTCGTTAACAGAAGTACAAACACTTTTTGGGTAGCCCATGTAATTGAGCGGGCTCGGATAAGAGTTTCGTTCAATACATAGATCATGCACATAAATATCAATTTCGTTAGTCGACATGCCGGGTTTTACGGCCTCACCAGCCAGACGCAAAACTTCAGCGGCAACCGCACCAGCGTGACGCATTCGTGAAATTATCTCCGGAGGTTTGATTGCCGGCTCGTTCCACCGAATGACTTCACCAGTATCGGCATAGGGAGGGCGAGCGATGCTGGCTGGCACGCTGCGACGCGGGCTTACTTCACCTGGTTGCACGCGACCTTCGAGTGGTTTATGACAGCGTTTGTATTTGCGTCCGCTTCCACACCAGCAAGCATCATTTGCTGATGGCAAAACACTGGGTTGAGTCAAAATCGTCATCTGCTGGTTGTTCCTGTTGAAAATTCTACCTTGATCACATTCACTCAATCGCCACGAATGCTTGCGATCTACCTAGTTTTGTAATCTTGTCGTGTGCAAGGTCCATGGTCGCCGCTAAAAATTCGCATCTTTCGAGCATTGTGGATTGCGGGTCTTGTTTCAAATATCGGCACCTTTATGCACATCGCCGCCGCCGCGTGGACAATGACAACGCTTTCAGATTCACCAACGCTTGTTGGCCTTGTGCAAACTGCGTGGGCAGTGCCAGGTTTTTTGCTCGCAATTTATGCCGGAGCTTTTGCCGACATGGTCGATCGTCGGCGCTTAATTTCAGTTGCTTCTTTTTTGGCACTAGTGATCGCTGCAGCACTTGCGATGTTGCAGTGGTCAGGCAATCTCACAGTTGAACTTTTGATTCTCGGCACTTTTCTTGAATCGGTAGCGCTCACACTTTGCGCGCCAGCGTTTATGGCGATCACCCCCGAACTAGTTGACGGTTCAAGGCTTCCGCAAGCAATTGGTCTTGATGCCGTGTCACGCAACATCGCTCAATCAATCGGGCCGGCATTTGCTGGGGCAATCATTGCCGCGATTAACCCTGGTGCCGTGTTCGCACTCAATGCAATTTCATTCGTTGGCATCGTGGTTGTAATGCAAACCAACAAGTCAGTGGATAAAAATGTGATTGATCGTGTGGCTATCAACGAAGTTATTAAAAATGGCATTAAACATGTAGTCGGCACGCGGTTGTTGCGCAACTTGGCGTTACGACTTGCAATCATGCTCGGTGTCACATCGGTGCTGACTTCAGTTCTGCCAATCGTTGCCAAACAAAGTTTGGGCGTGGCGTCTAGTGGTTACGGCTTAATATCTGGTGCACTAGGGATTGGTTCTGTCACGGTCGTGTGGGTGTTGCCACGGATTCGTGCCAAGTACAGCATTGAGTCAATCACAATGTTTTCTGCGGGCATCTGGTCTGCGAGTACTGCAGTTTTGGCTAGCACTACAAGTATGTTCGTAGCATTTTTTGCGCTTCTCGTATGTGGCGCTTGCACGATGGCGATGCTTAATACGATTTTTTCTGCGTTCATGATGCAACTGCCAAATGAGTTACGTGGTCGAGGTTCATCATTGGCGATGATGATGGTCTGGTTGGGTATCGCTATCGGTACCTTTGTTTGGGGTGCTACGACATCGATAGTTGGTGTCGGCGACGCGCTGGTCATCGCCGCAACTACTAATTTCGGTTTGGCGATCGTTAACCGATTTGCATTGCGGATAACTATTTTCTACTAGTTACGAGCCAAAAACACTGTGCAGAAACTTAATGGTGGCGCTTGTTGCTAGACGATATGGCTCTGTGTCGCGATACGCCAATCCAAAGTGTCCGCCAGTGATTTCAATCAACTGCTTTGGCGCATTGATCAAATCAAAACATCGACGATTAGTCAATAGCTCACATACTGGTTGCTGGTCATCTGTGGCGATCACAAATAGTGTCGGCACCTTCAGATATTTTGCGGGCAGTCTTGGCTCGTTGAATTGTGCTTCAAGTTTGCGTTGCAGAATAAAAACTTGATTAGACCAGTCACCGGGGTATTTCTTTCGCATCCGAGTCGTG
Source organism: Ferrithrix thermotolerans DSM 19514 (assembly GCA_945862025.1). Classification (GTDB taxonomy): domain Bacteria; phylum Actinomycetota; class Acidimicrobiia; order Acidimicrobiales; family Ilumatobacteraceae; genus BACL27. Next base: position 4,128 of record CAMAWU010000004.1, read on the forward strand.
TAACTTACGGCAGCGTCTCCCTCAACAATTACTGGCCCTTCGCCTTCATGAAGTCTGCACATTCGCACTGCTAATTCACGGGCGGGCACGGTTGACAAATCTAAATCCGACCAGTTCTCTCGAAGCCAGTCGAATTTTTCGTTTGACGTATCAAATTTCGTGGCGCTATTGCCACATACAGGTGTGTATGCAATCACTGCTCGCACACGGTCATCGAATACGCCAATAAATTGCGCTCCGAGCGAAGACGCACTTTCGCCAAACACGGCGATCTTTTGTTTATCAATGCCACTTTGGGTTGCAACAAAACTTATTGCATCGCGGTAGCCGCGAATCTGCAATAAATTGTCAAACCCATATCGCGGCGTGCCATCGCTTTCACCAAAATTACGGTGGTCAAACAGCAAAACAGCAAAACCCGCTTGTGCAAAGTCGGTCGCGAAGTCATCTAACCACGCCGCCAATGCCGAAAACCCGTGCGCCATGATTAGGACCGGCACCTCAGTAGTCAAGTCTGCAGCAATATCTACGGGGCGATATAGCCGCCCTCGCAAAGTAGCGCCCTCGGATACGAACTCAATCTGCTGATAATTCTTGGACATCTAATCACTCCAATTGTTTTTATTCGCCACAACTATAACTAGATGATCCCAAGTCATCAGTAATACATAACGTCACTGTTATTTCAATGTTGTAATTACAACTCAATGAATTTAATTCTAAAACAATTTTAAAAAGTTTGAGCTCAGTTTGGCTTCAGATTTCAAACTCCGTTTGACTGACTTCAGGTACACACAATCTTTAGAATTTCCGATCGTTTTTAGAACTTCGAAAGGCTTACCAATGGCAGAGCACGCTGTTATCGAAAACCTCACAAGAACGCGTGCTCGTGCGATTCAAGATCGAGATGATTCTTCAGCCCAGAAGAAGACGATAAGACGCCATTGGCGAATTCCCGAACTTGCAATTGGGTTAGTGCTGATGTGCGGTGGTGCGGTCGGAGCAATTCTTTTGTCCCGCTCGGGAGACTCACTAGTTGTTGTAGTTGGCAGTTCTCACAATCTTGAACGCGGTACGCAGATCACTGCGCAAGATCTGATCGCGTTAGAGGTGCCGTCTTCGATTGCGAGTTCGTTCGTATCTGCTGAAAATGCGAAGTCACTAATCGGCCAGACGATGCTGATTGATTTAAATGCCTCGGCACCACTTACTAGTGCAATGTTCAGTCCAACTGTTGAACTCGGAGCTGACGAAGCTTTGGCAAGTTCGGCTATGGAGATTGGTAAGTTTCCGGTAGACCTCGCCGTTGGTGACAGCGTTCGAGTGGTGACCGTGCCAGATTTAGCAATCAGTGAGTCGCACGAGCCAGCAATGTTTGCTGATGTTGTGACTGTCTATTCGATTACAAAAGTCACTGACAATAACGAGGTTGCGTTAATCACATTTCGCAGTTCGCTAGATCTCTCGATGGCGATTGCTCGTGCCGGTGAAATATATCTTGTTCGTGTTGCCAATACTGGCTCGCAAATCCCAACCACCACTGTTGCAGGTGGTCCATAATGACTGTGCTTGAGTTTCCACAAAAATCGTTAATTGATCGACAGTTGGTCAACGCGTTGGCTTCGCGACTCGGTGATGTTCTTGCTGAAGAGCGTCTAGATAGACGGGCACGCAATACTGCCGATCCAACTAATGATGAAGAGCATAATTTCGCTCGCACTGCTTTGCACGCCGAATTATTGCGACTTTCTGCAACTCGGCGTTCAGAAGGTCGCGCTGTGTTAACTGTCGTCGACGAGGCCGAAATAACTTCAGCTGCAATCGCCCAAGTGCTGGGACTTGGACGTCTTCAACCGTTACTTGAAGACGACGAAATTAGTGATATCCATGTTCGTGGTAATGCCCCCGTTTGGGTGAAACTGCGTAACGGTGTCCGAGAAATGCGTGAACCAATTGTTGAGAATGATGACGAGTTAATAGAACTTATTCGTCGTGCTGCCACCCGACTTTCGCGGCAAGAACGACGATTTGATGCTGGTACACCCGAACTAAATATGCAGCTGCCTGATGGGTCGCGCTTATTTGCAACAATGGAGGTCTCGCTTCGCCCGAGCCTTGTCATTCGGCGACATCGTTTTGAAATATCAAGTCTCAATGAGTTACGCATTCGCGGAATGCTTACTGTTGACTTGCAGAATTTTCTTACTGCTGCAGTGCAAGCCCGTCGTAACATCGTGATTGCAGGAGGCACTGGTTCTGGAAAAACGACTTTGCTCCGCGCACTTATCAATGAAGTACCAGTTACTGAGCGTCTTGTAACAATTGAAGATGCCTACGAACTAGGTCTAGATCATTTTGAGCATCTTCATCCTGACCATGATTCGTTGCAATCACGCCCAGCAAATGTTGAAGGTCAAGGCGAAGTAACTCTTGCTGATCTGACGCGAATGGCATTACGGATGGATCCTGACCGCGTCATCGTCGGTGAGGTTCGCGGGGCAGAAGCCTTCCCGATGCTGATGGCAATGAGTCAAGGAAACAACGGCTCCATGTGCACGATGCACGCAGACTCAACTCGATCAGTATTTCCGAAGCTTGCTGCATATGTATCAATGGCTTCAACAGGTTTGCCGATTGACACGGTAAACCTGTTACTTGCTAGCGCATTACATTTCGTTATTTACATCAGTAGCTCTGGCAGTGAGCGTCGTGTTGCGTCGGTTCGTGAAGTCGTCGACAGTGAAGGCGCCAACATTATTTCAAATGAAATTTTTACGTCAAATTCTCGTGGCGAACTGGTTCAAGCATTTCCTCTGCGCGAGTCAACTCGCGAATTACTTTCAAGTTTCAACTATGACGGTAGCGATGACGGTAATTACGACAGCAATTACAACCACGACCGGTCTGGTCAATGATTACTTTATTAGTCATCTTGCTTTGTGGCGTCGTAACTGGCCTTGGCGCATTTATTATTTTTCTCGCCATCCGTGGCAATCAAGTCAAATTTAGAAATAAAAACTCAGATCTTCAGGTCAACTTCAGTCGGTCAATAAATGTGCTCATCGCACCAGCCGTTGGAGTGTTGATCTTTTTTATTACTCGTTGGCTACTTGTTGCAGTTGTTCTAAGTCTGGTGTTCGTCGCAGTACCTGCGCTTAAGTCGAAGCAAAGACTCCGTCGCGACGAACGCGGGTTAGCCGATGCAATCGCAACCTGGACAGAACAACTTCGCGACACGCTTGCAGGCGCTCATGGTTTAGAGCAGGCGATTGTTGCAACTTCAAATCATGCCCCTGCTGCAATTTCAAGTGCTGTTCGTCGTCTTAGTGCTCAAATTCAATACGGCAAACTTAGCGATGGTTTGCGCCGATTCGCTGACGATGTCGACCACCCAATCGCAGATTTTGTATCCGCAGCATTAATCACCGCGACAAAATATCAAGCTCGTGATCTCGCACAACTACTTGGGCACCTGGCACAGTGCGCCCGCGAAGAAGGCCGAATGAGAACAAGAATATGGGTTGGACGGGCGCGAACTCGAAGTTCTGTGCGAATCATTTCATCGGTCGTAACCGGCTTTGTTGCGATGCTTGTGATATTTAATCGCGACTATCTAAGTGTCTATTCATCACTTGAAGGCCAAGTGATGTTGAGTTTCATTTTCATTGTGTTTGGAGTTGCTCTGATAATGCTTGATCAATTTTCGAGAATTTCAACTCCACAAAGATTTATTCGTCGGCGAGAAGCAGTTGCCCAATGATAGCACTGGCTGTATCTGGCGTTATTTTTGGTGCTGGAGCTTTTTTTATTCTCCGTCCCGGGGTGTTATCAAGCAGAGCCGAGACGGCGCGTGAACAAATTCGTAATGCAATGGTGTGGTTGGTGCAGAGGTCACAAGTTCGTCATCGAGCTGATTTAGCAATTGTTGGTCATCAAGCGTCTGAGATGGTGATCAGAAAACTTAGTTCACTTTTCATTGGGGTTATATCGGGTCTCGGTATTGATATTTTCTTTTATTTAACTGGGGTCAATATTTCAAAACTTATCGCCCTGATTATTTTGGTTGGGGCGGGAGTACTGGGTTTTCTGCTTCCAGATAGTCGTGTGCGAGTTCAAGCAACGCGCCGGCGACAAGATTTCCTTCACGCATTTTCAAGCTATTTAGATTTGACCAATGTTCTTCTAGCTGGTGGTGCTGGAACCGAAACAGCATTAATTGCTGCCGCTGACGCGGGTGACGGATGGTCGTTCTCTGAGATCCGCGATGCATTAACAAGAGCCCGAAGCGCCCGTCGGTCGCCATGGGTTGAACTTGCAAATCTTGGTGATCTTTACAACATTCCAGAACTCGCAGAAGTAGCTGGAAGCGTTCAGTTAGCGGGAGAACACGGTGCGCGAATTCGACTCTCACTTTCGGCTCGAGCTGACTCGTTGCGTAATCGGCAAATGGGAGAGATAGAGGCTCAAGCTCAGGCCGCAACTGAGCGGATGGGACTTCCAATGGTGTTGTTATTTATTGCGTTTATCGCGCTGATCGGGTATCCAGCGGTGCACTTAGTTCTAGGAAGTTTTTAGTTAGCCAAGTTATTAATTTATTCACACAGATAATCGGAAAATGAAATAAAAGACAAGACAAATTACAAACAAGCTATAAACAAACTACAAACGGAGGAAATTATGACATCAATTAAAAGCATTTGGCAGTATTACTGGATTCGATTTACTGCCTCGGCGCAAACCGACAGCGAAAGAGGCGAAGTTAGTGCAACTACGGTTGTGATGGCCGCTGCATTAATTGCTCTTGCCATAGCTGTTGGTGCGACGATTACGAGTCGGGTAACTAATAAAGCAAATTCACTGAACCTCGGTTAGTTAATTCAGCACCCAGCGACTTGCAGGATTGACAATGAAAACAGCAATCAGCAGATTTGATTCTGGCGACACAGTTGTACAGGTTGTGATTGCCGTGCCAATTGTGCTGATGCTGTTACTCATTGCAGTTCAATCGATGCTATTTATGCATTCGGCACATATTGCAACTCTGTCAGCAGCCAAAGGTGCAGCAGTTGCTGCGTCGACAAATGGTGACGCAGTTTCAGCAATTGATTCGGCAACGCGCACTGCTGCTGAACTTGGCGCACAGCTAATCGGAACCCCGACACTCGAAGTAAGCAATGGATTTGTCGCAATGCGAGTGAGGGTTTCGGTGCCAAATGTGTCACTTTTCTTTCCACCGTCAGTTGAGCGGCGCGGTGAAGAGCCATTAGAAGAGTTCGTCTCTGAAATAGATCGATGATTTCTGAACGCGGGTCAGTCACTGTTGAACTGGTGATTCTCACACCGTTGCTAATGATGCTCGTGCTATTTGGTATTTATGCTGGTCGCGCATCAGAAGCTGTCATCCAAGTTCGACATGCTGCTGATCAGGCGGCACGGGCCGCATCTAAGGGCGGTAAATCACGAATTCAGTCAACAGCAAAGCAAATTGCTGAGAGGGCATTGCAAAACAGTGGAACTTCGTGCACAGAAATAGTTGTTAATTCGTCGCTGATCAGTCAAGGTGAGGACTCAGCAGTTTTGGTAAAAGTTGACTGCACTATTAAAAATAATGATCTGTCAATCCTTGGAGTCCGACCTCGAATCGTTAGCGCGTCATCAAGCGAAGTTATAGACAGATGGCGAGTTGACTGATGAAATCTCGAATTCACGAAGAGGGTGTGGTAACAGCATTCGTAGTTGGTTTGCTGATGACTTTCATTGTTTGTGCTGGACTAAGTGTTGATGGTGGGCGATTAATTGCTGCGCGACTGACTCTCGCCGATCATGCCGAAAATGCTGCACGCTTCGCAGCACAAGAATTGGTTTCATTGCGCACCGGGTCGCCGAAAATTGATCAGCAGGCAGCACGACAGTCAGCAGTGCAGTATTTAAGCGACAATAAGTTGATTGGAGAAGTTGCAGTAAATGTAGAGTCCGTAACGGTTACTGTTTCACAAACTGTTGAGATGTCGTTGCTGCAACTATTTGGCGCTAGAGATCATTTAATTTCGGTTACCCGACGAGTTGAGCCGCGCAGTGAATGAAGATTGGTCGAATTAAAGTGATTGATTTTCCTTTCGGTATGTCACAACAACAGTCCGTTGTCGCAATTTTAGTTTTTATTATGTGTGTGGCTTTTTTGTGGATAATTGCTCACGCACTGGTTGACCTAATTAGATATTTGATCTTTCATTTTTCACACCGTAGTAAGTTCACCCCACGCAGTTGGTTATTCATCACTATTGCAAGCCTGTTGAGCATCGTATTTATCGCTCGTGGCCAAGTCGCAAAGGCAGCAAGCGTTGAAATTCGTGCTGACTCAGAAACCCAGAATAAAACCAATCCAAGTCAAGATTTAATCCCTGTCCTATCTTGCTCTGTTGTCGTAGCCGGCTTAATTTTTGAGATTGGCAAGCAACGCGGTATCCGACTTCGTCAATTGCAAACAAACTCGCGCCTTAATCACCCCTCAGCAACAGCAGTTAGAACCGAGGTTGCATTAAGAGCAACACTTGAAGTCAAACCAGCACAAACTGAAAATATTTATCTAGATGCCAATTCGCAGAATCCAATTTTTGTCCCATTTGGAATCTGTGATTCGAAGATGGTGTTTATCGATATTGGGCAGAGATCAATTATTAATATTTTGAAAGAGGATGCGACACAGACAATTGCGATCGTCGATGCCTTGGTAGCGGCAACCCTGTTTTCTACTCGAAATAAAGTCAAACCAGTTTTTTTGATAAAAGATCGTGACAAAGTCGACACCTCAAGTCTGTTGTTTCCACAAGTTGCAGTAGTTTCAAATGTTCAGGAAGTTTCTGAGATCACTGCGAACGTTAGAGAGCATTGCGTCGTCTTTACCGCTTCGCAAATTAGCCAACTAGAAGTTGATCAGCTCTTAGCTAATAACTGCGCTGTTATCAGCACTTCAGCAATATCTTGTGCAACCGTTGTGTTGCAAGCAAATCAGTGTCAATGGCGGTTACTGCCGAGCAATATTGTGATGACTCCATTTGGATTGTTGAGCAACGAAGCGCATGCAATAAATGAGCTACTCATTGATGTTGATCGGTCGCTGCAACTCGACACGAATTTTGCGAATATCACAAATACGCGAGATTTGAATTCCGAAAATTTACATCGCAATTGCGAGAAATGGAATGTGTTGGTTCGTACTCTTGGGCCAGTTGATGTTCAACTCAACGATGGCACAGTCATTGAGTTTGAGAAGTCGAAAACCAAAGAATTATTAGCCTGGCTGACAAGTCACCGATCTCGCCCAACACGAAGTGCAGCACGCACCGCACTATGGGATGTCAACGTTGCCGATGCGACTTTCACAAACATAGTTTCAGATGCGCGGCGAATGCTTAATCAAACTCACTTAATTTCAAATAGTGAAGAATGGCTCCCAAGAACTTTCAATGATCAATTGCCTTTTCACATCTCAATAATTAGCGATGGTGAAATTCTTGAATCTTGTATTACTAGGGCCCACGAACTTGAGCCAAACCAGGCGATCGCAGAATTGCATAGAGGACTTGAACTTGTTCGTGATTTACCATTCTCTGGCACTGGATATCTGTGGCCCGATGCTGAAGGAATAACTTCGCAGCTAGTGCTGAATGTAATTACTGCTTCAGCAATGGCTGGAGAACTAGATCTTCAACGCGGTGAAATTGAGGGTGTATTTTGGGCAACATCCAAGGGTTTAAAAGTTCTTGGAGCGCACGAAGAACTGATTGCATTGCGAATGCGGGCTCATGCCCTTCGTGGCGATTTTGCTGGGGTGCGCGGTGAATGGCACTCGTATGAGCGCGCCGTTAAGTCAGACTCTTGGGCAAATAGTCAACCGTCGCCAAAACTTTTGAATTTATACAATCAACTAAACAGTGGTATGCCAGTTTCGCTAGCGCGGTAAGTGTTTGCGGCCGATACCGGTGCGGAGTGCGAAACCCCAGCGAGTAACAAGCATCATTGATTCGCGCATGATGCGGGTGTTCATCTTTGACTCACCGAATGCTCGGTCAACATACACAATTGGTGATTCAACTATTGAGCCGAGTTTCTTGCGCGAAATCACAAATGCCATCTCGGAGAGAAAAGCGTAACCATCGGCTTTTAGTCCATCTAGATCAATATTTTTAAGGCTGGATGCCGAATATGCACGAAACCCTGAAGTGCAGTCTTTTATCTTTAGGCGTAGACAAAACGCCGTGTATAAATTGCCCCATTTTGAAAGCAACCGACGAAACAGTGGCCAATTTGTAACTCCGCCACCTGGCACATATCTTGAGCCGATAACAAGAGCCGTGTCTGAATTGACTAATGAAATTAGTTTTGTGAGAACTTTTGGGTCATGAGAAAAATCAGCATCCATTGTCGCGATCACTTCGTATCCGCTTTCGATTGCTGCAAGCATTGCATCGCGGCTAGCCGGCGCATAGCCGCGCCGACTGGTGCGATTAATCACTTTGATCGAGCCAAGCCGCTGCGCAACTGACTCGGCAATCTTTGCTGTGCCATCAGGGCTGTTGTCATCAACAACTAAAATGTCTGTGTTCGGTGAGTCTGAACGAACCTGCGTCAAAAACCGCTCAATGTTTTCGGCTTCATTAAAAGTTGGAATAATTAAAACGGATTTCACTGATTAAACGCTAGTTGATTGATAAGCCTGCAAGGGCTAAAGCCTCAGCAACCGTGTGTGCTGGTTCAAGTTTGATGCCAGAAATATTTAGATCTACTGCACTGCTAGCAGGAATAATCGCGCGTGTGAAACCAAGTCGTGCAGCTTCGGCTAAACGGCGCGCGGTATTGCTGGCTTGGCGCAACTCACCTGCTAGACCAACTTCGCCGCACGCAACTAAATTTTCTGCCAGTGGTCGATCTGTAGCTGCCGAAACAAGCGCCAGACACAAACCAAGATCTGCACCCGGTTCACCGAGTTTGACACCGCCGACAACTGATGCGAACACTTCATGTTGCGAAAGATTTACACCAGCACGACGCTCAAGAACTGCGAGCAACATTGCTAAGCGTCCTGAGTCAACGCCTTGCGCTGATCGTCGCGGAGAAACATGCGACGGTGAAAGATTCGTTAGTGCTTGTACTTCAACCAATAACGGTCGATGCCCTTCAAGTGCCGGCACGACAATTGAACCAGGTACACCTGCTCGGCGGTCGGCAAGAAATAATTTGCTGGCGTCTGGCACACTGCGTAACCCCAACTCGGTCATCTCAAATAGGCCAAGTTCGTTAGTTGAGCCAAACCGATGTTTTACTGCGCGCAATAAACGCAAGGCGTGGTGCCGTTCTCCTTCGAATGACAGCACAGTGTCAACAACATGTTCGAGCACTCGCGGCCCAGCAAGACCACCGTCTTTAGTGACATGCCCAACCAAAACAATCGGTAGATCACGAGCCTTGGCTTCTTGTACGAGGCGATGTGCACAGCCTCGAACTTGCGCAACAGAACCAGGCGCAGAATTCAACAGTGGATCAGCGATTGCTTGAATGCTGTCTATGACTACAAGTTGTGGTTCAACTTGGTTGATGCAATTAATAATGTTCGTCAGAGACATCTCTGCAACAAGCCATAGGTCTGGTTTGACTGCATTGAGTCGTTCGGCACGCATGTGCACTTGCTGGGCACTTTCCTCGGCGGTGACATAAAGAGTTCTGCCAGACCAGGCTGCAAGCAATTGCAGCAGCAAAGTTGATTTGCCGATGCCAGGCTCACCGCCGAGCAAAGTCACAGAACCTGGCACAAGCCCACCACCGAGTACACGGTCCAACTCTTCAACGCCAGTTGTTTGCGGCTCAGAAATTATTGCGTCAAGTGCATTGATCGGTTTTGGCTCACCAGGGGGCACAAGAGCCATGCCAGTTGCGATAGAAATTAATTCTTCGTCACCTTCAACATCTTCAACGAGGCTGTTCCATGCGCCGCAAGAACCACAGCGACCAGCCCACTTTGGCAAGGCAACACCACAGTCGGTGCATCTATATACAGTGCGAAGTTTCACCATCTCGCACTAGACATTATTCGCTCGGTGTACGAGGATCGTCTTTGCGTTTAGCCGCAACTCTCGAGATGATCATTGTCATACCGATCAGCCAAAATACAAGAACAAACTTGAGTATCACGGATGCATATTTGGCGACAATCGCGGTTATCGCAGTGTTACGAGAAGTTGTCGTGACAAGTTGCGCATTTCCATCCAACGGCACTTGCCAAGTAATCGTGCTTTGCGTTGCCGTGCCCGTTGTTTGTTCTATTTTGCCCGGAAGATTAACAACAAAGTTGATGCTTGAAACACCAGCCAAATTTAAATCATTTAATTCTAAATTTTGAGCGAATGGTTCAGCACCGATTGTTTTCAGCAAATCGGCATCTGAGAATGCCGCAAGGCCACCATCAACTTGTAACGCCCCGTCTAGTTTGAAAGTTGAATCAGAATCTTTTCCGATGCGAGTTAAAGTCAGTTGCTTAAACGGCCCATTGGCACCCGAGAGTTGCGCGAGCAAAGTTGTTGCTTGAGATGCGTTACTAAAGGCGTGACTTATCGAAACTTGTAAACCACCATCGGCCAACACATTTGGTCCAGCCACGACCCAGCCAGCAGATTTCGCATCATCGAATCGAAAATCAGTGGCCAATTTTGGGGTTTGGTCAATGACTTGTTTATCGGCGGTCAAGTTCACAGTCAGTGTTCCCGCACCATTTGGGAAAATATCTAAGGTCACCACCGTGTCAACGCGACATGCGGTGAGCATCGTTAGCCCGAGAACAATTAATGAGACTCGTAAAAAAGCGAGTCGATGACGCGCGCGCGGCACGCTACTGCTCACTCAGGTGTAGTTGGAGTTGTATCGCTCGCACCAGCGAGAACTACTGCGGTCGGCGACACGAAACCTTCAACAGCCTTGAATGTAAATCGCTGCTCGTCCTTTTTGTCTGGATCGTCTTCAACGCCAACAACAATTATCTCACCGGCATGAAACTCTTTGAGAAGTAACTTCTCGGAGAGTGGGTCTTCGATGAATCGTTGCAACGCTCGACGAAGTGGTCGTGCGCCGAGTTGTGGATCATAGCCACGCTTGGCAAGAAGACCCTTGGCAACTTCAGTGAGTTCAAACCCGAGCCCAAGACCCTCGAGTTGGCCAGTCAAACGCTTGCTCATCAGGTCAACCATTTGCACTACTTCAGCCATCGCAAGTTCGTGGAACACGATCACTTCGTCAATGCGATTAAGAAACTCAGGCTTGAACTGAACTTTGAGTGCCTCGTTGACTTTTTCTTGCATTCGAGCGTATGAAAGCGCTTCATCGTTTTTGCCGAAACCAACATTGGCTTTGCGCAAATCTTGCGTGCCTAAGTTGGAAGTCATAATCAAAACAGTGTTTCTAAAGTCAGTGCTACGACCTTGTGCGTCGGTCAAACGACCTTCTTCAAGAATTTGTAACAGCGTATTAAACACGTCAGGGTGTGCTTTTTCAATTTCATCAAACAACACAACTGAGAATGGCTTGCGACGAACAGCCTCTGTGAGTTGACCGCCCTCTTCGTAGCCAACGTATCCAGGGGGTGAACCAACAAGGCGACTGACTGTGTGCTTCTCCATGTATTCACTCATGTCGAGAGCGATCAGTGCATCTTCGTCTCCGAACAAAAATTCAGCGAGAGTTTTTGCGAGTTCAGTTTTACCAACACCAGTTGGCCCGAGGAAAATAAAAGAACCACTTGGACGTTTCGGGTCTTTGAGCCCGGCGCGAGTACGACGAATACTTTGGCTGACTGCCTTGATTGCGTTTTCTTGACCGATGATTCGCTTGTGGAGTTCGCCTTCCATGTTTAGCAATTTGGCGGTCTCTTCTTCAGTGAGTTTGAACACTGGAATACCTGTCCACATACTCAATACTTCAGCGATTGATTCTTCGCTAACTTCGTCGAAAAGGTCAATGCCTTGAGCCTTAACATCAACTTCTTTTTGTGATCGCTCTTCGAGCAGTGTTCGCTCTTGATCGCGCAAACGACCCGCTTCTTCAAAGCGTTGTTCTTCGACGGCTTTTTTCTTGGCCTCTTGAACATCATTGATTTTATTCTCAATTTCTTTGAGGTCTGGCGGCGTGGTCATACGTTTGATTCGCAAACGACTTCCTGCTTCATCAATTAGATCGATTGCCTTGTCTGGCAAGAAGCGATCAGAGATGTAACGATCGGCAAGGTTTGCAGCCGAAACGAGTGCCTGGTCGGTGATTGTGACGCGGTGATGCGTTTCGTACTTGTCGCGGATGCCCTTCAAGATTTCGATTGTGTGCGCAACCGATGGCTCGTCAACTTTGACTGGTTGAAAGCGTCGTTCAAGAGCGGCATCTTTCTCGAAATGTTTGCGAAATTCATCAAGCGTTGTTGCGCCAATTGTTTGCAGTTCGCCACGAGCAAGCATTGGTTTAAGGATTGATGCAGCGTCAATTGCGCCTTCGGCGGCACCGGCGCCAACGAGTGTGTGAATCTCGTCGATGAACAAAATAATGTCACCGCGTGTTTTGATTTCTTTCAAAACCTTTTTGAGACGCTCTTCAAAATCCCCGCGGTAACGACTGCCGGCAACGAGAGCGCCGAGGTCAAGTGTGTACAACTGCTTATTGGTTAGTGTCTCAGGAACTTCGTTGGCGACGATTTTTTGGGCGAGACCCTCGACGATTGCGGTTTTACCTACACCGGGCTCGCCGATTAGTACCGGGTTATTTTTGGTTCGACGAGAGAGGATCTGCATTACCCGCTCCATCTCTTTTTGGCGACCGATAACAGGATCAAGCTTTTTGTCGCGCGCAAGTTGCGTCAGGTTGCGACCGAACTGATCAAGAATTTGACTGCCACCCTTTTCTTGCGGTGTGTCTTTCGTGCTAGTTGCTTCGCCTTCCGCCTTGCCACCAGGACCTTGGTAACCGCTAAGTAACTGAATCACTTGTTGGCGAACGCGACCAAGATCAGCTCCCAGTTTGACGAGAACTTGTGCTGCGACGCCTTCTCCTTCGCGAATCAGGCCAAGCAAAATGTGCTCTGTGCCGATGTAGTTGTGGCCGAGCTGCAACGCTTCGCGCAGTGAAAGTTCGAGAACTTTCTTGGCTCTTGGCGTAAATGGAATATGTCCAGAGGGCGACGATCCACCTTGACCGATTATTTCTTCGACCTGCGCGCGAACCGCTTCAAGAGAGATGCCAAGTGCTTCGAGTGCTTTGGCAGCGACGCCTTCACCTTCATGAATCAGGCCGAGCAAAATGTGCTCTGTGCCAATGTATGAATGGTTGAGCAGGCGGGCTTCTTCTTGAGCAAGTACAACGACCCTGCGGGCCCTATCCGTAAAACGTTCGAACAACTTTGACCGCCTTGTGAGTTACTTGAGGTTGCTTAAAGTGTATCGGTGAGAGTGCTGGGGTTTACGACAGCTATATTTTCTTCGCAGAATTTGAAATGTGACGCACGGCGCTTAGTTCGCAGTTTCACAAGCCAAGTTGCGTAGCCTGTGGATATGAGCACTGTCTCGCCGTTACTGTCGTTGCCGTTCATGGCATCAGATCGTGAACGCGTTGATCGTGCGTTGCGAACTGCCGTTGAGACAAAAGATTCTCACTTAAATGAACTAGCTTCGCATCTGATTATTGCTGGCGGAAAGAGGTTGCGCCCAGTGCTGTCTATCGCGGCTGCACAAGTGGGTAGTGAATCTACTGTCAGTGACGAAGTGATCCAAGGTTCAATCGCCTGCGAACTCGTTCATCTTGGTTCGCTGTATCACGACGATGTAATGGATGAATCGATGACGCGGCGCGGTGTTGACACCGTGAATGCACGATGGGGAAATCTGCAAGCAATTCTTGCTGGTGACTTTATGTTGGCTAAAGCATCTGAGGTTTCAGCAGCATTAGGAACAGAAGTTGTAACTTTATTGGCCCAAACAATTGGAAAATTATGCGAAGGACAGATTGAAGAACTTCGCGCGACTTACAATGTGTCGCGATCGATTCCGTCGTATCTAGTCAGCATTGAAGGAAAAACTGCTTCGTTGTTTGCGACTGCTGCCCGAATTGGTGCAATTGTTGCCGGCCAGGACCGCAAACTTATTGACGCTCTAACTATTTACGGCACGGCCTACGGCATGGTATTTCAGATTGTTGATGACATCTTGGATGTGATCGCTACTGATGACGAACTTGGCAAACGCGCTGGTCATGACATGGAAGAGGGCGTGTACACGCTTCCAGTTTTATTGACACTTTCTTCAGATTCGACAGATGCAATTGAGTTGCGCGATCTACTTGGTCGACCATTTGTTGGTAATGAACGCGATAAAGCGCTACAAATAGTTCGTTCTAATTCTGGTATTGCCAGCGCAATTGAGACTGCTCTCGATTATGTCGCAATTGCCGAAGTTGAATGCAACAAGTTGCCAGCGTCAAGTGCAACCACAGCGCTACGCACCGCACCACGGATTCTTTTAGAGTCAGTTATTCGTTAAGTCGCGTTTAAAAAATTGTAGAGAAGTTAAGTTCAGCGCAATTCGTGAACGCGCAAAATAAGTTCGCGAGAATCTGGATCAAGTTGTCGACCAGCAATTCGCTCTGTAAGAATTATCGCTTGCGAAGCGTCATCAACTAATCCAGACCACCTGATGTAGCCCCCCATCAGCCCATGCAGACGCTCACTTACTTCTTCGGCATGGATAATGATTTTCGTTCCGCGCTGAAGATTTTGAGAAAACTCTGTGTACAGAGCCTTTAGCCACTGATCCAAATCATCCGAGCTTGGCATTGGACGATGCTTATATGGCATTTGAAGCTCTTCGTAGCTATGCAAATTATGCGGTGCCGCACTAATTGAGATAACAGATCCAAAATCGTTTTCTCTCAGCCAAATAATTTCTTCTTGGCGACGCACGCGTCGATGGTTTGCGCCGAAGCCGCCAGGTCGCTCGCAGACCGCCAGTTTGTCTTTAATGATCCAAGTTAAATGACGAGGCTCAATTCCGAGAGCCCATTTTCCGCGAAGTTTTGGTGGCATCAGTAAACCTTTTTCAAAGATGTGCCACTTGAACTAGAAACGACCAACATTGAAACCAAACTTTACCACAGCAAATTAACATTGTGTTTTGTTTTTAATTATTTTGTAAAGATTTGCAAGCGCTGTTGGCTGCGCCGCACTTCACGGTTTGAGCCAATCTCGCAAGCAAGAGTAATTCCCCGAGCAACATCTAGAACGCGCTCGACGGTCGCAGAATCTGGCGGATAATTTTCCGTGAGCCATTGCCGAATAGCGCGTCGAGACAAGGCAATTGGTGCGTTGGCAAGCATTTTGGCGTCAGTAGCGTCGATGCTCTTTGCGAGTTCGTCTAGCAACAATGAGTCGTCTCGAAGTATGTCGGCTTGGCGATCAAGGATTGCCGCGACATCGCGTTGCGAAATTGCATCCATCAGTGGAATCAGTTCGTGGCGAACCCGATTGCGTTGAAACTTTGGATCAGTATTTGACGGATCATCAATCGTCTGAATTCTCAATTCGTTGCACAGTCGATGCGTTTGTGTTCTTCGGAGCGCCAAGATTGGGTGCCGCTGATTGCGTTGCATGCCTGAAAGCCCAGCCAACCCTGAACCGCGCAATAAATTAATTAGAACTGTTTCTGCTTGGTCGTCTGCTGTGTGGCCGGTCATTACATCTTGGGGCATGACCTCAAATCGACTAGTTCGAGCGCGTGCTTCGAGATTCGCGCCAGACGCAACCTTGATTGTTCGCGAAACAAATTGTGCACCGAGTTCTGTCGCAAGTTTTTCTACAACTACATATTCGTTTTCTGAGTCAGTTCTTAGAGCGTGGTCAACATGAATTGCAGTCACCTCGCATCCTGCAACAACTGCCAGCACTAAAAGCGCCATGCTGTCTTGACCACCAGAAACAGCACATGAAACTTTTGTGCCCGATTTTGGAAAGTCGCACTTGGCAACTAATTCAACTACAAGTTGATTCTCTTTTATTTCAGTGACTCGGGCGTTCATCGGCCCAATGGAGTTATTTTTGCGCTTGTCGTTGTCGACGGTTTGGATACTTCAGCGCGGTAACTTGCTTGATATAACCCGCAACGACGCTCAAAACTGCGCCGATGCCGGCGATCAACAGACCTGCCCCTAACCACCAGTGCCAGACAACTGCTGAAATCATTGAGATAATGCTAGCGATTAATCGAATGACAAACCAATCAACTGCCAAGTTCTTTAGTGTGTTCTGGCGCCGAAAGTCGACGCGGTGCCGACTCGATATTTGAAATTTCTGTGAGTTCGGAAGATGTCACACCAACATCTTTGAATTTACGAAGTGTGGACAACATTCGACCTTCAATTGAGCCAACCATCTTGTTGTAGGCGCCGATTGCAGTTTCAAGACCGCGCCCCGTTTTTTCGACACTTTCAAGCACGGTGTCAACTCGCTCATAGAGTTCACGACCAATGGCGGCTATTTTCTCGGCATTTTCTGCGATCTGAAATGCCTGCCAACCTTTAGCAACAGCAAGTAGAAGCGCCAATAAATTGACGGGTGAAGCGATTAAGACTCGACTGCGCATCGCAACTTCGAGCAAGCTTCCGTCGGCGCGAAGCGCGTCAGCCAAAAATGATTCACCGGGAATAAACATGATCGTGTATTCAGGTGTGCGATCAAACTGCTGAAAATATTTTTTGTCAGCCAATACTTTGGCATGACTCGCGAGTGCTTTGGCATGCTCATTGAGTAGTTGTTGATGTAATGTCGCGTCAGATGTTTCTTGTGCTCTGAGATATGCATCAAGTGGAGTCTTTGAGTCAATTACAACACATCCATCGTTTGGCAATTTAATTACCGCATCCGGGCGTTGCGTTTTGTCGTTGTTGGTGACGGTTGTTTGCTCGAGAAAATCGCAATACGGCAACATGCCAGCAAGTTCAATTACATTACGCAATTGTTGTTCGCCCCATGCGCCTCGGGCGCTCGAAGATTTAAGTGCTGATTGAAGCGCAGAAGTTGTTTGGTTCAGCGAATCAATTTGCTTGCTGATCGTTTGGGTTACACCAACTGTGTTCGTGTAGTTCGATTGCAGTGCCGTTACAGCATTACGAAGTTCGTTCATTTGTGTCGCAACCGGGTCTAGAAGACTTTTTGTTTCGGTTGTCAAGGTTTGTGTGCGCGCCTGATATGTGCGGTCAATCTGAGAGTTGACATTTTCAAGTGCTTGTTGCGTAGCTTTACCAACTTGTGCATCTACGGCTGTGCGCACTGCATCAACTAACGCAGCCTGATCAAAATTTTGTGGGTTTATAGGTAGCAAAGTTGATTTATTGGTTTGGCGCATCACCATCACAGCGAGAATCAAAACGACAATTACTAGTAATCCGATAATTAGTTCCATCATCAAAGTGTGGCACGGGGGTGTAGTTAGTATTAGCCGTATGTCAAGATCTGAAGTTATCGATAGCCCCACCGGTTTTGTCGCCGAGCACATCAAAACTTATGTTGAAAGCAACGGAACTGAAGGTCACATTTGGCGTGGAGTGCCGACACTTTTACTGACAACACTCGGTCGCAGGTCAGGCGTTGGTCGTCGAACTGCTTTGATATATGGCCGCGATGGTGACGATTATGTAATCGTGGCATCAAAAGGTGGCAGCGCAACGCATCCGCTCTGGTATGAAAATCTCGTAACAGTTCCTGAAGTTACTCTGCAGGTCGGTGCAGAAATTTTTACTTGTATCGCTACGACATATGGTGAAGATGCCGAAAATCTCGCGCATCGTCAGAAGATATGGGATGTAATGGTCGCAATTTGGCCAGATTTCGCGAACTACCAAGTAAAGACTGATCGTCGAATACCACTGGTAAAACTAACTCGCAAAAACTAACTCGCAAAAATTAATTAGTTGATTTACCAGCTTTGAAGTAAATCGCAATTACAACAAGTGGCGCGTAAGCAACAGCCACTCCAATGATTGGTTGCATTTGTTGGTCAACAACCAGCCAAGCAATTGGTGCAAGCCAAAAAATATTAATCGCCGCAATGCCCAAAGAGACCTTCAAATGTTGGCTTGAATTAGTTGCTAAATGTTGATAGGCGTGTGAGCGATGGGCAAGATACACGCGCTGTCTCGTGATTAGTCTGCGAATTAAAGTCACTGTTGCATCAACGATAAAAACTCCAAGCAAAATGATCCACGCCCAAGTAAATAGAGGCTCAGTTTTGGCGATGACTAATGACATCGTGCCGACAGTAAAACCGATGTAACCACTGCCGATGTCTCCGAGAAAAATTTTTGCTGGTGGCCAATTGAAATACAAAAAACCAAGTACAGCGCTAGCAAGAAGCATTGGCATTTGCCATTGGTCGCCAGCGGTTTTATTAATTAGTAAAACCGAGATAATTACACAACTACTCAAAGTTTCAATGCCGGTAATTGAGTCAATGCCATCCATGAAGTTGAAAAGATTTAATAACCAAACTAGATAAATGACTGCGATCAAATTGCCCAATAAACCAAGATTGAGCGTTTCGCCAAAAATTGGCATCGGTGGAAGGCCGCCCAATATATAAACAGCAATTAAGCCCGCAACAATATGAGCAAGCAGCCTGATACGAGCAGCAGTCACTTTGCCAAGATCGTCTAAGTAGCCAACAATCGCGACCAGCAAACCTGGGAGAAAAATGGCGACGAACATTTCTGGTTTAAGGTCGCCACGAATTAGTAGAACTATTAATCCAAAGGTGAAGGCGATGACGACTGCGAGCCCTGCACCCCGCGGAGTTGGTTGATTATGCGAACTGCGCTCATTTGGAATATCAAATTGGTTGCGTTTAATCGCTGTTCGTC
The DNA here is from genome assembly GCA_945862025.1 of Ferrithrix thermotolerans DSM 19514. GTDB lineage: Bacteria > Actinomycetota > Acidimicrobiia > Acidimicrobiales > Ilumatobacteraceae > BACL27. The sequence goes on from CAMAWU010000004.1 coordinate 23,055, forward strand.
GCACAAAACTCGTGACAAAAAAGCTCAAAACAAGCGTGGCTGAAACTATCAATAGCATCATTTCGTTTCCGATTTATACCACGCAACTGTCTGCTCAAGTTCTTGTTTTGTTGTAAACGGTGGAGACCAGTTAAGTGTTTGACAGGTTTGCGAAATGTCGACTTGAAACGAACCACAAAGTTGTTCATAGATTCTCGGACGACCAATAAGTTGGCTGGCCAACCGTAAACCTAGGTGAGGAAACGCAACAAGGCGAGATTTTTTATTCATCACCGAAGCAAGAGTTTGTAGAAGTTCAGTTGTTGAAAGATCGTGATTATCGGAAACATGAAATATTTGATTTCGTGAGTTGACATTGGTGATACAAGTTTCAATTAAATCAACCAAATTTCTGATGCCGACAAAACTGCGCAGATTTTGAGTATTCGCAAGCGGCAAGAGTCGTTGATCATCGACCCATTTAATCATGGATAGAAAATTCGCTTTTACTCGTGGTCCATAAACAAGTGGTGGTCTGATAATCGTGAATTCAAGATTGCTACCACTACAAACGCTTTGCAATTCTGTTTCTGCTTGTGCTTTCGAAAGCGAATATGGATCTATGGCATTGATTAAATCGTCGTTTTTAAATTTGGTATTTCGGCTGGTTGAACTTCCGAGTACTTTGGCCGTACTCATAAATATGAAGTGCTTTTTATCAGTTAGCGAAAGTCGCTGAGAAAGCAGAGCTGTCAGAGCAGAGTTAGTTGCAAGATATAAGTCGCGTTGAGAATTGGATCTGTCGGTTGTGACATGTGCTCGTGCTGCTAGGTGAACTAGTACATTGCACCGATCAACTGCTTCGTGCCATTGCGAATTATTAGCGCTAACCAGTCGTGCGTCAATAACCGTGACATCGTGTGCTCGCTGAAGTTTCGGCACGAGGTGAGAGCCGATGAAGCCTGTTGCGCCTGTTACTAGAACTTTCATGTTGTTTGAAATGAATCGTAAACGGTTTGTGTTTGCTGAATAATAATCGCGTTGGCAAATTCGAGTTCGGCTTTAAGCCTGTTGGTGATGCCCATTTTCTCACGGAGATCTGGATCAGCGAGCAGTTTGTTGATTGCAGTAGCCAGAGACTTTGGATCTTGAGGAGGCACCAAAAAGCCGTTCACTCCTTCGGTTACTACTTCGCGACAACCCGGGACATCGGTTGTCACGATGGGTCGACCCGCTGCTGCCGCTTCAATCAGTGATTTTGGCAAGCCCTCGCGATATGAGGGAAGGCAAGCGATGTGACATGAAGTAAGCAATTCTGCAACATCAGTTCGTGCTCCAAGCCAGTAAACACTGCCGTCTTGGTTCCAATTTTCTAGTTGTTTGCGGCTGATGGAGGTCGGATTGCCTTGATCGGCTTCTCCGACAAGCAAAAATTGAACTTCACTTTTCGTTTCATTGATTAGTCGTGCCGCCTGAACAAACTCTTCAACTCCTTTATCTCGCAACATTCTTGAAACCATAATCACTTTTATCGGTGCGGGCGGTTGTTGTTGATAAGAAAATTTCTCTAGATCTACACCGGCTCCTTTAATCAACGCAATCGATTCTCTCTTGACAAATTTGCCGGCGACTAGATTGTTTAAATCATCGTTGTTCTCAATAATAACTTTTGTATTTTGATGGTTTAATACGTATCGAATTAGTGAGTTAACAAACGGTCGCAGTAACCGTGCTTGCTTCTCGGTCGATGTAAAAACATATCCCATTCCAACAAGGGCATTTACAACATTTTGTACTCTGGCAAATTGCGCGGCAATTGAACCAAGCACTACTGGCTTAAGTGCAATATTGTGAATTATGTCTGGTTTTAACTGGCGAAAAATTTTGCGTAGTTGAAGAATCGTAAGAATTTCTTTGAGTGGGTTTAGTCCGCGCCGAGCAAACTCAATATTTCTAAAAGATAGTCCGAGTGTTTCAAGTTGCTTCGCAGTTTCTCGACTTCGTGTTACAACTGTTACCCGGTATCCACAAGCAAGTGCAGCCAGAGAGCGATCTAAAAAATGTGAAGCAAAGAACCAGTCTTCGGTTATGACATAAACCAAGTGGCGATTTTGTTGCTGAATACTTGCTAGTTCTTCCATGATTCAATTTCATATATGGTCGGTTGATCTGTGGTTTCACTGATCTTTCGTTGCTGGATGCCTAAAAGAGCCAGGACACCCATGATTGAGAGAAACGGCAAGTTTTGGCGTGATGAGTTGAAGCTAGTCTGCGTGGCTACTCCAAGAAAGAATACGAAAGAAATATAAACCTGAATTCGCATTGCCGTATGTTTAAGGTTTCGATTTAGCAAAGTAAAAATAAATAAAGTTGGAATCAAAAAAGTATCAATGAAAAACAGGCGCAGAGTCAATAACTGACCGACAGTCATCTTGACAATGTCGTTTCCAAATGTGAGAAATTGAAGTCCGAGAATATTCGCAAAGAATCTCCACCACGCTTGTTGAACAAAAATTACTGGCGATCTGTAATTAAGTTTGTACTTAATTAGTCCGCCGATTGCATATCCATAACCCCCAGCGAAAAAGCCCCCAACCGTAAGTGCCATAACTGCGAGTGGCATTCGTTTTAACGGGTGTCGCACCAACCATAGATTTATAAGCCAACCGAAAAATAGTGCAACCGTGAGGTGGGGGCGAAGCAACGCGGAAACACCAAGTGCAAAAAAACGTAGTGACGAAGATTTAGCAAGAAAGAAATATGAGACGCAGAGCACAATTTCTAAGTCACGAAGACCGAGCACCGATAAGAAAATAAATAGCGGCCCACAGAACAAAATTGCATGCCATAATTTAATTCTCAGCCCCTGCTCCGAGACGAAATCGGTACAAACCCTGTAAGTGAAGAGCAGACAGATTGCCTGGAGAAATTTAAAAGCGAGTAATGGGTCAAGGCCGAATGACTTAAGAAGCCACACGGGCGCAACCACGATGTACCGACCTCCGATAAATCGGTCAAGCGAAAATGAAATCCCATCATCGACAAACTTTTGCAATAGTTCAAGTTGTGTACCTTGGTCGCTTGAATAAAAAGCGGAATGGTCAACTCCATAGATGACACGAATTGTGATTACCGCAATTGTCCACACGACAGCAAAAAGACAACTGTAGAGGTCGAAGCGTCCGGACCTTCTTGCGAATAGCAGAAGTACTAGGCCTAGAACCAAAACCTGCGCAGTAAATAAAATCATTTATTACTCGTGTCCAGGTTCTGCGACTTGTTAATTTTTTTGAGCCAGTCCCACCTACCATCAAGTTTTTGCTGCAGCGCATTTCTATTGTCTAAATTCCAAATGTCAATTCTCGGAATTCGCAGTGGTTGGGTTCCTACTTTGTAGCAATCCCAATTGCTTGTTGCCGCAAACATGTATCCAACCGACGAGGCAATCTCTTCAACCAGTGAATTAAATGCGCCATGCGGATAACTCATCGTTAATACGCTCTTACCGATTTTGTTTTCAAGCCACTCCTTGCTTGACTTGAGCTCGTCGGTAATTTCTTTAGGCGAAAGACGATTTAGATGCTGATGAGAAAACCCGTGGGCACCGATGGTTGCTCCGGGGATTTTGCTTAGTGCAATGAGTCCATCACTAGATAAATATTGCGGACTACCACTAATGATGTTTTCTGGTGTCACAAAAACATGAAACGGCAAGTTCTTAGCCAAAAGAAGTGGTGCCGCAATTGTAAGTGTGTCGTTGTAGCCATCGTCAAAAGTAATTGACACTCCGTAAGGGTCTGAGTCTTCAAGCGAAACCACCTTGCGTTGACCAGTTTCGTTTTGTTGGGCCATCAGATCGACATGACTTGTGAAGTAAGTTTCAGAAATTGAATAGATGTCGGGTGCTTTTGTTGCAATGTCGGCATCCTTGACTACCGAGTGGTACATCAAAACTCGACGCAATCGTTGCTCGCTGCGATTGGGCAGAAAGTTTGTGGCACTAACGACTTGAGCCAACCGATACTTCAATAGATTCATTTGGCGTTTAGCCCTTCGATGCTGGGGCAGTGCAGATAGGGGGAGTTACAAGTTTCTTCGATACCCGATCAGTCTACCTACCAATGGCCGAACGAAGAAGGGAGTTCCGCAATCCCACTCGCCCAAGTAGTTAATTTCGGTTGCGCCGGTGCCATGTTTGAAATCATAGACACCTTTATTTTTAACTGGGTCAACTCCACTTAAGTCATAGTTTGAAATTTTTTTATCAGCACAAGAATTAAATAGTTTCCACAGCGTTGGATAAGACGAGTATTGCTTTCTACCTTGCGGAGTTACGGCTGCAAAAATATCCCAAGCTTTTGCGCCGAATCTCAGCGCACCACGAATTGCAAGCGGGTTCCCTTGTTCATCGTCGCATCGAATTAATAGAAGGTATTCACGACAATTATTTATCAGCGAACTAATTGTTTCAAACGATGGGGTGTCTACATCTGGGGCAAGATCTTTGTATTCGGAGAGTTGCGTATAGACATCTGCGATTTCTTGCGCGGTGTAATTACTCCAAATATATGGATCTGTGTTGCGAGTTTCGCCTCGCCTGAGATTTCGGCCCCAGTTTGAAGAAAGTGATTCGCGGCGAGTTGCTTGTGGTGCAAGCAATGAATAATTTAGGCTCATTCCAGTTGAGAACTTATTATTTGCCGAGGCCCAATTATTAGATTTCAATTGTTGCTGACTTTTTTGGCTCATCATTTCAAGTGAATTAATTCGAATATAGAGTCGTCGACTTTGAGTAAGTTTAAGAATCTGCTGATTAAAAGTTTTGTCTAATTTATTGAAATCTCCTGCAGGTCCACCAGGGACCCACGCAACGGTTGTGCCGAATACCCTCTTGGTAAGAATCTGCGCGCAGCCTGAATTCTGCGAACTTTCTACAAGTCGTGTGACACTCCAACCAAAGTCAGCACGATGATCACCCCAACTTGAAGATTGATAGACGCAAGCATTTGGAAATTTCAAAAGTTGTTCGTCCCACTGCACATCTGTGCCTGTCCATACAATCCATTTAGACATTGTCGTCACCGAAAGTTCAGCAACTGAACTTGTCGATAGTGCTCTGGTGCGGTCGGCAAAATATCCTGGGGGAGTTCTGGCCAAGTCATCAGCGTGACACGATATCGGCGAGCCAATTTCGAAAGAGTTCTACTGAACTCTGGCGAGGCATAAACAGGTAATCCGTATGGACAGGTGCCGTTTGGCAAGGATTCAAAAATCGGTTTGATTCCAAGTTTGATCACCTCAGGTAATAACTTTTCAAATAGAGATCTTCGGCGTGAAATTTCTTTTGCTTGGTCGAGTTCAAGCATCTGTTTGACACTTGATGTGTGTGGATTAGCCGCACCAGGAATTCGCGTCTCTACATCCGCATCTGTTGCTGGAAATTTTGATCCAGTGCGAATGTAGCGGATCAGCCGTGACGCAGTCTGAGCAAAATTAATTATTGGCATTTTTGTAACTTGCTGAATTCGTGCCAAGATTCGCGATGCGTCCATTCTTAGACCATTCGGAGTATCTATAGATTCAAGTTGTGGTGGGAGTTTGCTTTCTTGAATTGAGGCTGAGAGAGTTGCGCCATCAACAACATGTAAAGTTTTTCGAAAACTTGTGATTCCGAATGTCGTGCGTTGGCCCAGGATTTGATTTTCAGAATCACGACTGAGAAATCCGTGGGCATTGTCTTCAATGACAATCGCACCAGTTGCAGAACCAAAAGCAATAAACGGCTCGAGATCTTGAGCAAATCCAAAATAATTGACGACAATAATTGCTCTTGGATTTACGGATTGATCAAGTATTTTTGGTTGCAAATTAATGTCGACTTCATAAAACACCGGTACAGCCCCGAGCGACCTAATTGCTGCAAGTAAGTCGCGACAAATAAAGCCCGGAACCATGACTGCATCACCGGTCTTTACCTCTGCAAGTTGTAATGCAACTTTCATTGCGTGTCGACCAAGGCTGAAGTGTCTGAGTGTTGTCATGGCTTTTTTGCGCCCAAAACTGTTCGTAACACCGTAATTATCAAGCCTGGATAAATTCGTAAGACAAATGGTGAAAGGCAAAATGCTGACGCAAACAAGCTAAACGATTGCTTTGGTTGTGTGGTTAATTGTCGAGCGGCCCCGTAATGTGCAATTGCTCGCCGATGTCTGATTCGAAGTTTAGTTGAGATCGTTTGTGGTTGTGTTGCAAAATGTTTATTCAAAACCTGCAACTCCGCAGTGAAATTTCTGATGACACTGCTACTCGCACTTTCGGCTAGTCGGTGAAACTCACCAAGTAACTCGGGGATGAAAACTGTTCTCGGATTCTTCGCAGCAAGGCGAAGCCAAAGGTCGTAATCCTCAGTGGTAATAATTTCAGGATTTTCGTCAAAACCATTGACTGAATCAATTAGTGACTTTGCAATAAAAGTCGCCGAAGTTGAGATGCAATTGCCGGTGAATAAAAGACGATCATAAGTAGCACGCGACGCAGGTCCGTACATCACTGGTCGTGTTGTCAGATCACTATTAATCCATAGTTCGCCGTGACAAATAAACTGATTTCCAACTTGAGCCTGGTCGACACATTTTTGAAGTTTGTTTGCGTACCAAACATCGTCTGAGTCAAGAAATGCGATGAATTCACCGTTTGCCTCTTTTGCGCCGCGATTACGCGAAGCCGCAATCACGCCAGAGTTATTGAAATTAAGCAGTTTGATTCTTGGATCTGTAAATGAATTGACAACTTCTACAGTGTCGTCGGTTGAAAAATTATTTACGACTATTGCTTCCCAGTCTTTGAAAGTTTGCGCTAAAACTGAATCCAGTGCCTTCTTCAGTAACTTTGCATGGTTATATGTTGGAATCACTACCGAAACAAATGGTTTGTGATTCATTTTAGTTTTGCAACTTAAACCAAGTTTTGCAGTTCTTTAGCAACGCATCGATTTCGTTTTCAATATTATTGTCTAACATCAGTCCAGTTGACAGAAGTTTTTTCGAACTGTATTCAAACGAAGCAGGAGTCACACCTGGCAATTCGGACGGCTTATTGATCGGTGGTCTAAATCCAAGAACGGCTTCGCAACGAGCGGCAATAATTTCGGCCATTTGAATTATCTTCAGGGGTGTTTTACCACCAAGGTTGAACAACCCGTCCCCGATTTGTTGTACCGGGATTTCAAGTAAGTGTTTGACTGCGGTGCAGACATCAGTAAACGGAATAAAATTACGAAACTGCAAGCCATGCGATTTTAGAGTTAGTTTTTTATTCTCAATTGCTTGGCGACATAAATCGTTGGCAATAATTTGCCATATTTTGACAGCTGGTGTCATCGGCGAACCAAAACCATTTGCAGACCTAAGTCTGACGCCTTCTATTTTTTTAAATTGATGTGCCTGTTCTACAATTCGCTCGGCGTCAAGATGTGTTTTCGAATATGCGTCAGACGGGTTTGTCGGCGAAATTTCTGTCGTTACTCCAGTCAGATTATTGCCATAAACCTGAATTGTTGACAGATAAATAATTCTCAGATTTTCTAACCGGCAAGCCTGATCAATAATCCATTGCGTATATTCAACGTTTACATGTTCTGCTTTTTCAGGGTCAGCGCGACACTCGTAATCATTTAGTGCAGCGAGATGGACAACATGGGTTACACCTTCAAACATTTGTTTTATTGAGTTGTGATTTTCAAAGTCAACACAAAAAACTTCAGCGTTTGGGGCCCAGGTTGGAGCGCTTTGCTTTTCTCGAGATGCGAGTCTTAACTCAATTTCTGGATTTTTTGCGAGTTCATCGGCGATACGACCGCCAAGTGTGCCAAACCCCCCAGTCAGAAGGACTTTCTTGGTCATCGATGGATTAGTTGCCAGTTATATGGAAAGTAAGGATCAGTTGGTTCGCGTCGATGTATTTCCGATGGATCATGAGGAATTCCGGCGCAGTTCGCAACGATCGCCATCTCGGTTCCAATTCCTTTGAAGCCGTTCCACACTTTCGGTGGAACAGTCACCAGCCAATAATTTTCCTCACCAAGGAACAACTCTTGAACCTCGCCTTTTGTCGGGCTATCAGGGCGATCATCGTAAAGCACAAATTTAATTCGACCATGCGGTACTGCATAGTTAAGGATCATTTTGTCGTGAAAGTGCCACGCCTTTACAGCATCGGGAAACACGCACGAGAAATAAATTTCGCCAAATGTCTGAAAAGCCGCATCTGTGCTTTTTAACATGTGCATTACTTTGCCTCTTTCGTCGGCGATTTGAAATAGAGGAGTGATTATTACGCCATCGATCATTTTGAGTGCTCCAGATAATTGGTGATTTGATATTCAGACATTTCTCTAACTGACTTACCTGCATTGACATCTCGATACCACGAGACAGTGTTTGACATCGTTTGCAAGAAATCCCACCGCGGTCGCCACTTCATTTCGCTTTTTGCTTTATCACAGTTCAAATGTAATAGTCCTGCCTCATGCACCTGTGTAACTGGGGCATCAATTTTGATCTCACCAGATCCCCAAATTTCAATCGTCTGTTTCGCAACATCGTTAACACTGTATGCATCCGATTCGTCTGGTCCGAAATTCCAGGCACCATTAAATGACTTTGGTGAGATAAGTAGGTAGTGCGCAAGTTGCAGATATCCAGAAAGTGGTTCAAGAACATGTTGCCATGGACGAGTTGCGTTTGGGTACCGCAACACGATTGGTTTGTGAGATGTCAACGAACGAATGCAGTCGGGGATAATTCGGTCTTGCGCCCAGTCGCCGCCGCCGATTACATTGCCAGCGCGAACTGTGGCTGCACCGAAGTTTTCACGGTTGGATAAAAACGAATCAAAAAATGAAGAAAAAATTAGTTCGGCTGCGGCTTTTGAAGCACTGTAAGGGTCTCGTCCACCAAGTTCGTCTGTTTCGCGATAGCCGATACGAATTTCTCTATTTTTGTAGCACTTGTCCGAGGTGACGAAAATCAAAGATTTGATCGAGTCAGTATTTTTAACTGACTCCATCAAGTTGACGGCGCCACCGATATTTGTGTCGTAAGTAGTTTTTGGGTCGGCGTATGAGCGACGAACCAGTGCTTGTGCTGCAAGATGAAAAACTATTTCGGGTTTTGCAGCTTGCATGAAACTTTTTAAATTTTCCGAATCTCTGATATCGCCATCTTGGTGCGTTATCAAACTATTTAGATTCAATTGATTGAAATGGCTTTGCTCTGATTCGGCGGGAAGCGCATACCCGAAAACTTCTGCTCCGGCAAGATGCAGCCACAGCGAAAGCCAAGAGCCTTTGAAACCAGTATCGCCAGTAACAACAATGCGTTTTCCTTTAAAACTTTCAACGGCTTCTAAGAGCGAACCCATGGTGCCTTCCCAGACTTAAGCATTTGATTCAGCAGTTCCCAGTCGCGGTAGGTGTCCATGCATTGCCAGAATTCATCATGTGGATACATCGTCATTTGTGCATCGTGCACGATCTGTTGAATTGGTTCTTTCTCGAATACAAGATCTTCGCGTTTTTCAAGAAATTTAAAAACACTTGGTTCACATACAAAAAACCCACCTGAAATTCTTCCTCCAGATGCCTGAGGTTTTTCATTGAAGCCGGTGACATTGTTTGTGGCATCAACTTGTAGTTCACCAAATCGGCTTGGGGGGCGCACACCCGTCACGGTTAAAAACTTTTGGTGATCTTTATGATGTTGCACAAGTTTGTCAAGATCAACATCACTTAAGCCATCGCCGTAACTGAGCATGAAGGTCTCGTCACCAATCAATTTTTGAACTTTACGCAGCCGCGCACCGGTCATTGCTTCTAAACCAGTGTCAACGAGCGTCACGACGCAGTTGTTGTTGTCTACTAAACCGGTGAATTGATGGATATTTGGCAACTCAGGCTCTGGAAGTAATTTCTTTAATTCTCCATTTTGAGTACGAAAAAAATCGACAACAGTTTCGGATTTATAGCCAAGACATAAAATAAATTCACGAAAGCCGAACTTTGAGTAGTAACCCATCAGGTGCCAAAGAATTGGCATCTCGCCAACTTTAATTAACGGTTTTGGAATATCATCGGCAACATCACGTATTCGAGTGCCGAACCCTCCGCAAAGCAGAACTGTTTTCACTTTGCTGCTGCCTGATCTAAAATTATTGAAGTTGGTTCAAAAAGCCTTATCGGCGTTTGCGTGTTTAGCGCGAACTCGCGCACGGCTTTATTTTTAGAAGCACCAGTTGTTACGACGATTCGATTCTTGGTATTACTTAGAACTTTCAAACCGAGCGAAATTCGTGTGTGTGGCAAATTTGGTGAGTCGTTGACCAAACAACATGAATCATTTGAAGATAACGCGGGGTGACCAGGAAATAGGCTCGCGATATGGCCATCATCGCCCATTCCTAAAAGACAAAAGTCAAACATACTGATCGACCTAATTCTACTTGCATAATCTTTGACTGCTTCGCCAACATTAATATCTGCTCGCGGACTAGTTAGGTTGCCATATTTTTCACCAATAGTTTTTAATAAAACTTCTCGCAGTTGGCGATCATTACGCTGATCGCTATCGCCATCTACAGATCGCTCATCAGCAAGAAACCAGTTAACTCGTTGCCAATCTGTTGACTCAGGAGACAGGCACTCTAAAGTTTTACAAATAGATCGACCAGCAGCAATAATCACATTGCATTTGGGTCTTGAACTAGAAGCAGTTTGAATAATTTCAGTGATTAGATTTGCTGTAAATTGAAAAACTTCCTGCTCAGTAGCAAAAACATTTAATCGCGAGTCTTGCCTTGAAAAGTTGCGGGCACTAGACACTTTATAATTCTACGATTTTTGTGTCTGGCTTGCTTAAATTCCGATTAGCGATTTCCATCTAGGTAACTGTGGATCGAGGTTGAACAACGTATGAGGCTCAATTTTTGGTGGAATCGCAGTTAAATTAGTCAGCGCATCTTCCAGTTCTTTACTTGTTCGAACAACTTGTATTTCAGTACGGCCGCGCAGTGGACTCAAATTGAACGACTGCGGATCCAGGCATTGGATCACTGGTAATCCAGCACAAGCGCCGTCAATTACTGCCGAAGTGATCGCACTGCAATACAAGACATCACATTGATCAAAGTATGTTGAAAGATCTTCTTTTCCAGAAACAATCTCAATCAATGGATTTAAATTCCTAAATGACTGACTCCAGTGAGGTTTTAGCAGTACTCGAATACTTTCGGAGTTCGTCGTCAGAAAATCGTTAAGAAGTTTGATTTGAGTTTGCGTTGCGCTCTCGAGATAGTCGGTCGCAACCAGAATTGTCTTGATTGACTGTTTGGATTTGAGTAGTTTTCTGTCGGGTGTATCTCCAAAATGCTGATACATCAGAGCTTCAACTTCTCTGATTTCAGTCGCTGGATATCCCGCCGCAATTAATGACTCGCTTGCAAGGGGGCCGTTAACCGCAATCAAATCTGGGCGCGGCATCGGGTTATTCGAGTTGTTCGAGAATCTTCGAGGGTCAGACATCAGTCGAAGATCCCAAAAACGAACTGTTGAATGAGCAACACCAATAAGTTGTCCGTGACCATATTTGCGCCAAAGATGAACCAACGCCATCTCCCATGGTTGGTTTTCAATTAAATAGAAACCGATTCGTTGTTCAGGTAGTTTTCGCAGAATTTCATTAAGTCGACTGAATCGCAGACAGTTAATCATCGCCTCGTAGCCGCGAAGAGAATTCAGCCATTCTCGTCGAAAAATTGGCCAGAGTTCAATTTTTTTATCGCTGATTGTAAATGCCGAAGAATATTTTTTAGTTTGAAGTGATCCGATTAGAATTCTTCGATAGTTGTTTAGAGATTTCAAGACAATCGAGGTACTAAAACTTGCGTCAATAATTTGATGCTGATGATTTTTGTCAGCAGAATTAAAATTAGTAAGCAATGACTTTGCTTCATGAAGCGGGCGTTTTCGCCGCTGGTCAACGAGATTGTGAAACCAATTTACATTTAAGTTTGAAAGTTGGCCAACTAGGGCGGTCCAGTATTGTGATTCAAATTTTCGAGTTTGATTGACAGCTGTACCAAATCGGTACCAGTAATCAAAAAATGCGATTGTTCCGCTGTCGCTGGTTGGTGGCAAATCTTTATCTCGCAGATGCGAAGACGATCTAATTTGTTGAAACAGGGCCAAGAGTCCAAGCACGGGCCTTGGAGTTAAATTCTTGAACTTAGTTTTAATTGGCTTTGATTGTGCTGAACCACTTTTTGAAGCCACTTTAAATTCTAAATTATTAGCTTTAGCAATTGAGGCGATTACCCGTTTCAAATCCTTATTGGTTGAAATAAAAACAATCTTTTGAAATCTGTTAGCTTCAACTATTTTGATCAGTGCAAATATCTTCGCCAAATTATTTAATTGTGCAGATTGCGTATATGGCCGAGAATGAAATTGTGTCATCCAATAATAATTAAATTCAGATTCAATTAAGAGACCAGATTTTGCGCCACCGTTGATATTTTCTCCGACATCATAAATAAAACCGAGAATCATTGTTCTAATTTCGGCTGAATTTTGTTCAACTATGTCAGAAATTGAAACTGTATTTAGTGGATGCTCGGCACCGACAAATTGTTGCCAAAGCAACAATGGCTCACTACCTAAAAAATCGGTTTGATCAGAGTCCCAAATTTTAAGTGTTGTCACCTCATCTGAAAATAATTCGTACATTCGATGAGTTAGTTATTGCTGGATTTCATTAAGCGCTCAACTTCAACAACATCAGCGGGGACATCAACAGCATGAGTCCTGTAAGCAGTGCGTTGCATTCGTATTTTGATTCCATGTTCGAGAAATCTGAGCATGTCGACTGACTCGTAGATTTCTAATGGTGTTGGTTCTAGTTCAGTGAATTTTTGTAGAGCGTTGCGACGAAATGCAATTAGTCCAAGTTGTTTACCTGATGGTCGTTCAATGCCATCTGTTGATACAGGAATCGGTGCACGAGACATATATAAGGCGTTTCCTGCGAGATCCATAACGACCTTGACGCAGTTCTGGCTATTGAATTCCCCTGGTTGGATATCGGCGTATAGATTGACGACTTCTAAATTCGTGTCTTGAGCAAATGGTCGCAGCACATCGGAAAGCATTCGTGGGTCTGTCATCGGCTCGTCGCCTTGGACCATCACGACAATGTCAAAAAAAGTTTTAGATTCTGTTTCAATCTTAGAAATTGCTTCAGCGCACCGATCCGAAGCTCGCTCGTGAAGATTGCTTGTCAACACTGCTTTGTAGCCCAGTAATGTCACATGATCAACGATTTCTGAGTCGCAAGTAGCAACGGCGACTTGGTCAATTTCTTTACAAAGTTGTACACGCTCAACAATGTGTTGGAGCATTGACTTTCCAAGAATTTGTGCCAAAGGCTTATTAGGAAATCTTGTACTTGCCATGCGAGCCGGAATCAGGGCAATAACTTTCATCAGAGAAGTTTAATTTCCATTAGTGCATTAACTAAAAGCTGACTCGCTTCTCGCTCCATTAAGTCCCGAGTTTCTCGTGCATACGAACCCATATGTGCAGTAATTTGAACATTCTCAAAATTTCGTAATTCGCCCTCATAAGGTTCGTGCTCAAAACAATCAAGTGCTGCTCCAGCAATTTGGCCAGATTTCAATGCTGCAAGCAATGCATCTTCGTCAACCAATCCACCGCGAGAGATGTTGACGACGTACGAGCCGTTTTTCATCATGTTCAATTGCTTTTCATTTATTATGTGATGAGTTGAGTCGTTATATGGAAGATGCAAAGTAATCACATCAGACTTGGCGCAAAGTTCGTCTAACCCAACATTTAAGTAGGCAGTTGATGATGTCTGTTCATCAGAGATAATAATTTTTGCCCCAAATGCAGAAAGTAAGGCAGCAACCCGTTTTCCGATTCTTCCAAATCCGATGATTCCTACGGTTTGGGTTTGTAGCAGTGATCCCATCAGACCCTTCCAAACTCCATTTCGAATTTGTCGATCAGCTTGGGGGATATTTCGAAGCAATCCCAAAATGTGTCCGAGAGTTAGTTCGGCAACTGCTTGTGTTGGCGCATCGGGGGTATTGAGAACAGTGATGCCAAGTTTTTTTGCGGCCACAAGATCAACACTGTCTAGGCCTGTTCCAACTCTGGCAATTACTTTTAGAGACTTTGCTGAATTTAAAACTCGGCCAGTGAGTGGTTCGAGTCCTGCTATCAGACCAATCGTGTTTGCACCAAGCAACTCAATCGCTTGATCTTCTGTCAGGCGTGTCGCAAATGGGTTTAGCTTCACTTCGATTTGTGCTTTATTTAGCAACTCAAGTTGTGCAAAGTTGTCCAAGTTAAATGTCGATGTTGTGATTAGTACTTGCAAGACCGCACTCCCTAATTGTATTTGATAACGCTAGTCGGGAATTTGTAAAATATTTGCTGTTATCACCACTCAGCGCGCAGCGACTTGAGTGTTTCAACAAATTGAGAGTTGTTTTCGTCGTAACTAATAATTTCGCGAATTGTTTCTAAGCGAACCTTGTCCCAATCTGTATCTGAGACCGTGACCAAATAATCAAGTATTTCTTGAAATCGCTTCTCGTCAAGTCGATTTGTCCAAAATTTTCCATCGTCCTTGACTATTGCAGGCCAGCCAAACCTAAGTGCATCTGCATCAAGCAATTTTGCATCAATCAGAAGCGCAGCAGTTTTGGTACCCCGAGCTAAAGCTTCGTACCCAAGTGTGCTGCTTGTGAATACCACTATCTCTGAATTATCTATGACCTCATAACTATTTAAAGCAGATCGCCTTGGCTCTAGAGTCCAAGAGTAATTTCTCAAGAGTTTTTGATAGTAGAGATTTTCCGAAGCGAAGTCTTCATCTTTGCCGACGATTATTAGTTCAAATTTATTTGATTTACAATATTCGGCGACGAAAATAATTGTTTGTTCTCGGCGAAGAGTAATTTGTTCATAAGTAACTGGATTATTCGGTTCATAGTCAGAAACAATGAAATTTCCAGAGATGCTTGGTCGGTAGGTTGAAATGTATGCAATTGATTTAGATTTACCAATACTTTTTGGAATTGAATTATTCTTGAAACTGCCAATTGGGATGATGTCGCCAGAAATATATTTATGGTAAATTCTTCCGACTGCTGAGCCGAAGACGAACATGTGGTCAACATGGTTGCCCTCTAATTTGAGTTCTTGAAGTAAGTCTCCAAATAAGTCACCTCGCTCGCTCCGTATTCCATTTTGAATCATCATCGTTTGTATGTTAGGAAAACGTTTTTTTATTTGGAAAAATGGTGGATAGTTGTCAACATAAGTCAATATCAATTTTGGTTTGACAATTTTGATGTATCGCGTTGCATAATTTTGTGCACTCAGGTCTCGGTCAAAAATGCAAAGCAGAGCAACCGAGATATTTATTTCATTCTCACGAAGATCAAGGATCTGCATCTCGTTTTTTACGAAGTAGGGCATGATAACTTCGGAGCCTGTGACAAAATAAAGCAGGACATTTGTACTTCTGGGTGGAAATATTCTCCAACGAAGTTTCAATAACGACCTTAGTAATCTTAAAAATCGAATCATTTTGACCAGGAAGATTCAAGTCCAGTTAAAGGACTTGGCATTTGCAAGTAATAAACAAAAAATGCGTGCTTAAATTTCTGTACCCATTTTTTAGTGAAGCAATAAGACGCAAAATCCCAATAGGTGATAGCGAGATCTGTTGACTTGGTGACGAAGAGCCCACTACCCTCAACTGTACGACTACTGATGGGGTCGGCAAAACGAGTTCGCCAATTTTTTAAGTAGTTCAAGTTAATTACCGGTTACCCAAATATCTTTGGTGTCTTTCGAGACTCTCAATCAAAGGGGATAACAGGAGGGACCTCTTCCTAACGTTTGAGATCACCATTCTGCGCGCAATGACTTGACTAATTCAACAAATTGAGAATTGTTTGTATCGTAAGAAATAATTTCTTGAATTGTCTCTGAGCGAATCTTCTCCCAATCTACATCTGAGACCGTGAGCAAAAAATCAAGTATTTCTTCAAATCGCTGCTCGTTATATTTATTTGTCCAAAACTTTCCATCTTCTGTCAAGTTCACTGGCCATCCGAACTTAAGAGAGGGTATTGGAATGATTTCAGCATCTAGTAAAAATCCTGCTGTTTTGTTGCCTCGCGCAAGTGATTCGTAACCAAGAGTGCTACTCGTAAAGACAACAATTTCTGACGCGTCTAATTTGTCGTAGTTGGTTGTTGAAGTTCGTCTAGAAGAAAGTTTCCATGAGAACTTATTTAATAGCCGACTGTAATAGGCCTCCTCTGCAAGGAAGTCTTCATCTTTACCGACGATTAATAAATCAAGATTGTGACTCTCACAAAATTTAGCTAAAAAGATTATTGTCTGCTCGCGGCGATCTACTATTTCTCCATAAGTAACCGGGTGAGTCGAGATTGAATCTGGGGCAATAAATGTTCGAGGTATTCCTGCTCGATGAGTAGAGATGTATGCAAGAGTCCTTGATTGAGTTTTATTTATAGGGACTAAATTATTTTTAAAACTTCCGATCACTGTTATTTTTCCGGAAATATATTTACCATAAATAGAACCAATTGCTGATCCAAGCACAAACATGTCATCGACTTGATTCTTACCCAAGTGGGTTTGATTACTATCTTCGCTGAATAAATCATGGGGGTCTGCTCTGGCCCCATTTTGAATCAAGATGATATGTATTTCAGGAAATTTATTTTTAATTTGAAAAAATGGAGGATAGTTATCAATAAAAGTAATTATCAATTTTGGCTTAACAATATTGATATATCGCAACGCATAATTTTGTGCGCTTAGATCTCGATCTCTGGCACACAATAGAGCCACGGCAAGGTTAACTTCACTTTCACGTATATCTAATATTTGTATTTCTTCGCGAGAAAAATAAGGCTTAATTACATCGGCACCAGTCCGAAAGTACAGCAACACGTTTTTCTGCCGAGGCGGCAAAATGCGCCACCGTAATTTTATTAGTGACTTAATTAGCCGCCAGTAGCGCGTCATCTAGTCCAAATAGATTCAAGATCAACGAGTGAACTGGGCCAACGAGAATTGTAATTTCGTATTGCTTCGTGAAATTCAGTAACAGCACTCTTGGATGCAATTTTATGTATAGATGTGACAATCTGGGTATAAATTTCTGCTTCTGACGATGACGAATTTGTAACAAATGAAAATGTTGAAGTTGACCTTCCTGCTGAAATTTGTTCGCGCGGCAACGATTGTTGTTTGAGTACCCGACTGGTATGTTTTGTAGTTGCTCGATTAAGAAAAGCTTCGAGTTCCTTTGTCACACCAGTTGGATTGGTAACTGTTTGTTCAAAAGAAACAACAAGGGTGGGTTTCTGCGAGTTCTTTTGAGTATCTATCATTTCGATCACAGACTTTTGCACTCTTGCGATTGATAACAGGGCACGGTCGGTAATGGATGACTCCGCGAACTCACTAGCCCATTGTGCGGCAAACCATGGAATCTTTACTCCATCATGTTCATAAGACAGGGTAAATTCTCGTGATCGTTCAAAATTCTCGAAGTAGCTACATACGTTATAAAAAAGGTGAACCGGGTGTCGGACAACTTCAATCAACTTAATTCGAGATTCATATGCTTCAAATAAAACATTCGAGACGGAAAGCAATCCGTGCGATGCAACGAGTAGAGCAAGATTTTGTGAATTGATTTTTTCGGTGATCGAATCGCCACCTTTACGGAACAATCGACCGAGGTAAGCGAGACTTCCGGGGTTGTTGCGAAAGCCGGTGTCGTCAGACCATCTTAGATTAACTTCACGACCTATGAGACTGTTGTATTGTAAGTGGTCCGCATAAATCTTTAAAAGTGTCATAGCGGCGTCTTGGCTTATTTTGCCAGCCGCATGTGTGATGCATACGTATTCAAAGATGCCATCAACTTTCTTTTTCTCAACTCCTGTTAAAGAGCCAACGATTGAAGTTATGACGGACTTACCACCTCCCCAGAAGCCATCAACGAAAATTACGTCATTTGTGAAAGATTTATGATGCGTCAGATCAAGACTCATAACACAATCTTTTCATCTAAGGCGCGAACTCTCGTGGCGATATGTCGATCGATGCAAAATTTTTTGATTTCTGAAACACTAAGTCTGTCGTAGTGTAAAGAATCAGCAATTGCGACTCCAGTTGGTTCGCTAACTTGCATCAACTCCGTTAAGTGATCTAACTTGCCGAATCCGCCGCTTGCAACCACAGGTATGTCAACTAATTTGGTTACGGCACTTACTAATTCGCAATCAAAACCGTTTTTAGTTCCTTCTCGATCCACGGAAGTTAGAAATATTTCTCCAGCACCTAATTGGGCTCCTTGTTCTGCCCATTGCAAAACATCCAGGCCAGTTCGCTCTCGCCCATTGTCGGTGTAGGCCTCCCATTTGCCTGGCACAGTTTGTTTTGCTTCGATCGATAAGACGACTGTTGAAGAGCCCCAGACATCGGAAATTTTTGTAATCAAACTTGGATTTTTAACGGCAGCCGTATTGATCGCCACCTTGTCGGCGCCAGCGCGAAGCAAAGCTCGAGCATCTTCAACCGATCTGATGCCACCACCAACAGTCATTGGTACAAAAACAAGTTCTGTCGCACGTGTCACGACGTCTAGCAAATTATTTCGTCCATAAAGACTGGCAACGGTATCCATATAAATTATTTCATCGGCCCCATCGTTATAATACTTTTCAGCATGCACTTGCGGGTCGCCGACAATTCGCAAGCCTTCAAGGTGGATTCCTTTGATTAAATTTATGCCCTTGATATCAAGGCGAGCAATTATTCGAAGAATTTGCGGAGGAGTAAGCCGATTTATTTGACTTGGTAACGAAGAGACCATTGGCCTTTATTGTACGACCATAAATGCGGTGAGCGAAACGAGTCTGCCAAGTTATTGAAATAGTTGAGATCCATGATCGGCTGTTCAAACATTTTTGAAGCTTGGGGGAATTCTTTCTCGGGGATACTTAAGTATGCAAATATTTCGTCTGAGAACCTGGTCGGATATTCGCCATCAAATCTTTGCGCGAGTGCGACGCCTTCTTCACGATTGATATCTCCTGAGCGAATCTCTTGAGCAGCATCGTAAGTTGCACGGCCGATTCCATATTTTATAAAAGTTGTGTAGTAATGAAAGTCATCAATTCGATCGTCAATTGAGTTGTACTTGCTATATGTCCCTGGCGTGCGCTCGGGCGAGGCTTCAAAACCTCCGTGCTCGACGGAGTAGTAATAGCAACCTTGCGGATGCCACTTTACGTAGTAGCCGAGATAGTGAACTTCAATTCCAAGTTTTTCTAGTCCTGCTGGGTTCGCTGGCAAATAAGGATCTAGGTCTACATCTTCTAAACCAAAGTCGGTAGTGAGGTCTTTGATTGAAGTTCCACCTAGATGGATTGAAGACTTTTCTGGAGCAGAAAAATACTTCCACGATCTTTTGGCAGAGTCCGCATCACCGATTGGGTTTCCGTATTCAGCTTCGTTCTCTCCATAAAAAACTAAAGGTATTTGGTGCAACACTGCCATTTTTGGAGCCAATGACTTTTGCCCGAGAATGAACGCTTGAAATGGATGAAAAAGATTTTCAACGGCGAGTCGAGTTAGAAGTCGGTGTACGCGGCCATTTGGCGTGCAAAGGTAATTATCAAAGCCTGCATGAATCCATCGCTGAAAGTTTCGCCAGCCCCATTCGGTGTAAACATGTGGCGCCCATGTAACTGTCAGTGGGTGCATACCGTATTTGTATTTCAGCATGTGGGCTGCAACGAAACTATCTTTGCCGCCTGAACCCGGCACAAGACAGTCGTATGACCCGTCTTTGCTTCGGTGTCGGTCGCATAGTTCTCGAAGTTCAGCGTCTCTGGCATCCCAGTCGGTAATAGATTTCTTTTCGGCGACGCGACACGCATCACAAATATTTTCAGTATCAATATGAATCGCTTGTTTAACGGAGCCAGCGGTGTGCTGAAACTCAATCGCCGAAATTGGTTTCTGATTTGATGTCACGCATCGTTGGCAAAAACTAACTTTCTCGGGTAAACCATATTTTGCGGTCAGCGGTGCTTTGGATGGCTCAAAATCTTGAATATTTATAAATCTTGATTTTGGAAACAAACTCACCCCTTTACTGTACTTTCGTAATCGTTAATCAGAGTGCGTTCTTTATTAAATTAAAATTCGGCAAGTCAATACCTAGGCTCACAAGTTGTGCACGTGCTGAACCAAGTCCATCACCCATGAAGTTAAGTAGATTCGCCGTCGCAACCGCATCAACGCGAGCGTCAATTAATCCTTCGGCTAAATGTGAGTAATTGCCAACGCCACCACTGATAATAACTGGGATCTCAAATAGTTCGGGAAGGCAATTAAGAAGTTCAATTTGAAATCCGTTTCCTGTGCCGTCACGGTCAATCGAGTTAATACAAATCTCTCCGATTGCTAGATCTGAACATTGTTCTAAAAAATTTGTGAGAGTTAAATTAGTCAGGTTTGACCCATTATTTGTTGCAATGTAAAAGTTGCCTTCAATTTGCTTACAGTCGACAGAGGCGATTATGCATTGACGACCGAATTCTCTAGCTAGTTCGAAGATAAGTTGCTGGTTGCTGTGCAACGCGCTATTCACGACTATTTTGTCAGCGCCTGAGCGAAGTAATTTTGTTGCATCTGCAACCGAGTTGATTCCACCTCCTGCGGCAATCGGCGCAAAGCAATCATTGGTTAAAGTTTTTAGAACTTCTGAAAACTCATCGCGATTTCTAGCACTGCGGCTTACATCCAGAACAATTAATTCATCGATCGAAAAACCAACATTCGAAAAACCATAATTTTTTTCGAGCCAGTCAATGTCGCCAACTTTTTGAAGTCTGAAATTTCGTGAGAGCATGAACGAGCCACTGTCGTAAAGGAGTGTGAAAATGAGTCTTTTCTTTGCCATGATTTATCTTTCGAGAAAATTCTTTAAAAGATGAAGCCCTGTTGACTGGCTCTTCTCAGGATGAAACTGAGTACCAGATATTTGGCCCTGCTCAAATGCCGCAACAAATTCAGTGCCATGATGACATGTGGCAACGCCCTTGATAGTTGGAGTCAGCCCCATGAAATATGAGTGAACAAAATAGAAGCATGACTCGCTAGGGATACTGCTGAAAAGCTTTGTGTTTGAGTCATGCTTAACTTCGCTGAACCCAACATGTGGAATCTTCAATCTTGTATTTGCATCATTAGTAAATTTTTGCACCGTGTTTGGAACCAGTCCGAGTCCTTGTGTGTCACCATCTTCTGAACTTGTCGAACCAAGCAGTTGCATACCTAAGCAAATTCCGAGAAGTTTGGTGTCTAGTTGAGATAGCGATTGAAGAATGGCCTGATCAATTGAGTTTTTTCGGATTGCTTCCATTGCGCGTCGAAACGAACCAACGCCAGGAAGTATCAGGAATTTTGCTGAAGAAATTTCTTTTGCGCTTGTAGTGATGTGAGGTTCGGCACCGAGATGGCGAATCGCACTGGCAACCGACCAAAGATTGCCCATGCCGTAATCAATGACTACGACCTGTTTTTTGCTCACTATCTAATTGTAAAGGTTGGCTTCCATCGGCCATCTTTTTTTGTAAATAGAGATGTATTTGTCCAACGATCAATTACATCTTCGAACTCGCCCAAGTTCATTTTGTAGTAGTCAAGGTATGCATCAATGTTTTCTTGTGGATATAAACCGTCGTAAAGTTTGACAAGGTTTATTGCCTGGTCGCGAGTCATTGCCCCTCGACGAATTTCGATTCCTGCGTCTTGCGTTGCGCGACCGAAACCAAACTTTAAGTACATCATGTAGGCGTGGAGCGAATATAGCGCTTGGTCGTTTTGCGCAAAGTTTGTGAATGTTCCTGAATTTGTATCCGTTGCTTCAATTAATCCACAGTGCTCTTTTGCAACAAGATAATTTCTGTATGGATCCCAGTTTTCAAAATATGACCAGTGTGTGATCTTCAGTTCACCATCGCCGATTTCGTCTTTTGATGGAAAGCGGAAAAATGGCAGGGCTTCGTTTTCTAGTTTGGCTTCTTTGAATACGAGATCTTGGCCGCCTTCGAAGTAAATATCGCGGATATACCCAACATCATAAAATGGTTTGTTCTTTAGGGCGGTCGAACCACCGTATTCGGTTTCCCCTTCTTCACCATAAAAGATTAAAGAGATATTTAATTGTGCCGCAATTTTTAGAGGTCCCGTTTTAATTGCCATCAGCCAACCAAAATATGGAAATCCTTTGTGAATGAAACCAATTTTATTAAGTGTGCTCATCACATCACTAGCGGGACTGATTTGTATGTGGTTAAATCCACTCGCAATAAAGTTTTTGAGATTTTGATTGCCTAAATCAAGAGCTAGCCCCGGGGTGATTGTGACCGCAAGAGGGTGCATGCCATAAACATTTTTTAATTGGTGTGCGACATAAGAACCATCTTTACCACCGCTTACTGGCACCACACAATCAAACGAACCGTCTGAAGACCGATGTGTATCTAAAATTTGTTTGAGTTCTGTTTTTCGGTCCGACCAATCTAATTTTTTCTTTTCTTCCGACCATTGACATGCATTGCACCAACCGCTAGAATCAAATGTGATTCGCGGTCGGGTCGACATATTCAAACAATTCGTACACCAAAAAATCTCACTCATTAGCAACTTGCCCTTGAACTACCATGCTGAAAGACCACCATCGACGATAACATTTTGCCCCGTTACATAACTTGATGCATCTGACGCCAAGTAAATTAGTGCGCCGACAAGTTCGGAGGCTTGACCCATTCTTCGCAATGGAACTCGGTTTGAATATTTTTCGTCAAAAGTTTTATTCTGACCACTAGAGATTCCTCCGGGCGTCAAAGAGTTGACACGAATGCCACTGTTCGCCCAATAAGTTGACAGATAACTTGTTAACCCGAGCACGGCTGCTTTTGACGCGGAGTAAACGGCGGGTGTATTAATTGGTATTCCGTTGTACTCGGAGCCCTCATAAATTCGTTGGTCTGGAGCGACAACGCCATAAATTGATGATGTCTGGATAATTGATCCGCCACCTTGGAGTTTCATTTGTTTGCCAACTGCTTGTGCTACCAAAAATAATCCGTCAATATTTACCGACATAACCTCACGCCAAGTTTGCAAAGAATAGTCTTCAAACGGTTTAAAGAATTCATCAAGACTTGAGCCCTTTGATGCGGCGTTATTAATCAATACATCAATACGATCGAGTTCGCTGACTACTGTTTTAACCATTATTGAAACTGACTCCGGGGAAGTTACATCGCACCCAACACCACAAACTTTTCTTCCGGATTTCGTGGCAATATTTGTGGCTACTGATTTTGCGGCTTGATCATCAATGTCAACCACGGCAACATCTGCACCACTGTCTGCAAACGCTTGACAAAAGACTTGTCCTAGTAGACCAGCACCGCCAGTAACTAAAACGACTTTGCCCGACAGACTAAAAAGATCTGCTGATTCTTTAGTCGTCATGATTTTGCGCCTTTCGACATCATCCATTCAACCATTTCGAAATCAGCTTGCGAATCTATATCTAACGAGCGTTCCCGAGGCATTATAAATAAACGAGTACTAGGTGCGAACAGGCTTTGATTATTTAGCAGTGCATCACGCTTCCATACATAAATTGATGCATTCATATCAAAACACTCGGGCGAGTCTTGGCGCCGGGAGACTGACGTAAGTAGCGGTTTTGAGAGGTGCACTATTCCATTGGAATCAGTTTCAACAAGATTGAAATATGGTGATCGGTGCGCTGGTGTACCAGTGATTATATTGTCGGCATCAGTTGTTTTGAGAAGATCCACTGCCCCAATAATGTCTGCAACAATTCGTAGTGGCGCAGTCGCATCTAAGTCAAGAACAATGTCGAATTTGCCAAATTCTTTCTCAGATGATTCAACACAGTGTCGAATCGCTGGAAGTTTTGGCGCCATATCTGATGCCATTTGCGCGGGGCGATCAACAACAAAAGTTGCTCCGTGAGCGAGTGCAGTCGTGCGAATCTCTGAACTATCACTGCTGACAGCGATTTGCGAAAATAGTTTTGTTTCAATTGCTTGTTGTAACGAATAAGCGATCAGCGGTAGTCCATTTATAAGTCTCAGGTTTTTGTTCGCCACACCTTTCGATCCTGCTCGTGCGCAAATCGTGCAGAGAATTTTCATTTCTTGATCCATTTTTGTTTTGATGATGCGATTTCTATTGATTCAATGGTTTTCACAACATTTAATGCTTCGGCGATTGAGCAGATCGTTTTTGAGTCTTTAGCGATCATCGCTTTGTGCTCGGCTAAGTAGGTGTGATCCGAGTCGACATTAAACACCTGAGTACTTTCATTGAATTGCGACAACCCCGAGATTAAGTCAATTTTTATTGTGCCTTTGTCACCATTAACCGTGATCAATCTTTGTTTAATTCGGTCGAGATAATTCATCTGAATCGATAGTGCAGGACAAATATCTGTTTGCATCATTATAGAAAAGGTGTCATCTGTTTCAATTTCAAGGTTGCTGAACTTTCCACCAGATGAAGTTAGATAACGCCAGTCACCAAAAAAATATTGGGCTAGATCTAGTTCATGACTAAGGTCTCGCAATACTCCGCCACCGTCTGCGATCGTTGCCGAACTTGAGTTTTGATACTTATCATTTTTGCGCCAAGTTGGCAAATATTGTCCAACATAAAAATTTGCTGATGAGATGTATCCGAGTTGCGGCAATGTGTCGCGTAGCCATGCAATTGCAGGGTGGAATCGCAAGTTGTAGCCAACTGCCGCAAAGTCAAAATTATTTTTATGTAACTTTTTCAAACTAGTCAGAATTGGTTTTTCGACCAATACCTTGCCAGAAAACTTTGAAGAACTTAGTTCGCGTAGGTCCTCAAAGTGCTGCGAGGTTTTGCTGGCGACGACAACATATTCAAATTTTTCGTACTTAAGTGCATCGGAGATTCTTTCGTACTTACCCGCACCTGATCGCCTTGAAATTACGACTACGTCATGTCTCGAATCTCGCAGTATCTGCGCATGTCTTGAACCGATTGATCCAGCGCCAACTATCGCAATTTTCACTGAACTTCCCGGGGCCATTCGCGTTGTGCTCGCTCAAGCTCATCGAGTCGCCCGATGTCAACCCAATACTCATGAAGCGGAAAAGCAGTAGTTCGATGCCCGTCGGCGGCAAGTTTCGTAAAGTGTGTGGGCATGTCGTAATAAGTGCCCTTCGGAATATTCGCCAGACTTTGCTCGCTCAGCACGTAGATGCCGGCATTCACTAAATGTCGTTGTGTAGGTTTTTCTTTGACATCGATAATTTGTGTGCCGTCAACTTCAACAACTCCGTATGGAACTTGATAATGATCTTCGCGAACAACCATTGTCGCAACAGCGTTTTCGCGTTGATGAAAATCTAGAAGTGCGTCAACAGAAATTCGCGTCAACAAGTCACCGTTCATCACAATGATCGGGTAATTAACTTCACTTGGTAAGAGCGATAACCCACCTGCAGTGCCGAGCCGAGTGGTTTCGTGTAGGTAGGTAATCGAAGCACCTAGTTTCGAACCATCACCGAAATAGTCCGAGATTATTTCTGCTTTAAAATTTAACGATACAAAAAAATTTACATAACCTTGATCAATGAAAGACTGAATGATTGTTTCCAGAATTGGTTTACCACCGACATTAAGCATTGGCTTTGGTGTGTCTTGCGTCAACGGATGAAGACGAGTGCCGAGCCCTCCAGCCATAATCACGACTGCATTTGTTTTTTCTTGAGCCCCGAGCATGTCGTCGACTGTAAGCACATCAACAATCTGTCCAGATTCATTGACAATTGGCATTTGGTGGATTCTTTTTTCGCGCATTAACTTAATAATCACGGATCGTGGCGTAGATACAGAACTTGTAGTCGGAGACTTTCGCATTGCTTCTGCTGCCGCAATATTTAAATCTTTACCTGCCAAAATTGCTTTGCGAATATCGCCATCAGTGATCGTGCCAATAAGCTTGTGATTGTCGTCGACTACGAGTGCAATCTGAAGAGCACTATTGGTAATCGCTTCAATTGTCTGGCGCAATGTCATCGAACTCGACACGAGCGCATCTTGCCAACTAGACATTGCCTCTATTCTAATTGTCTAATTGCTTTGCGGGGTTCCCAACGACAATCGCAGATCCGTTGACATTATGCCGTACAACAGCGCCAGCACCAATAACACAATTATCACCGATTTCAATTCCTTGAATAATTACGGCACCGGCACCAACAAAAACACCACTTCCAATTTTTACATCGCCACAAATGATTGCACCTGGCGAAATTATAGAGTGATCCCCTATGATGCCATCGTGGTCGACAGATGATCGGGTATTAAGAATTACATTTTTACCAATCTTCACATTATTTTGAACTATAACTCCAACCATTATTTGGGTCGTTTTGTCTATGTAGCAATTTCTTCGCACATTTGCTGATGGATGAGTTGCACCACTAAAAGTGAAACCTCGTTTAGATAAATCTTCAAACATTTTTCTGTGTAACTCTACGTTGCCAGTTGAACCAATCCCGTTTATGAGAACGTCAGTAGATGCGTCAATCGAGTCAATTAAAAACGAATCGTTGCCAACAACTGGTACTCCAAAAATCTCTGTACCTAATTCAAGATTGGGGTCTATTATTCCAGTCACCTTTTGGTTTGAGGATAAAATTGCATCAAGCAAGGCAACACCATGTGCACCACCACCAATTAAATACCTTAACTGTTTGGGCATAAATATTAGATTAACTCGTTTTCGGCGATATCACGCTGTGATTTAGTTCCGAGAAGATCCCAATATTTAAATGGTGACTGTCCTGTACCCGGTCGTTTGACGACGATATTTTCGGTGGTGAAAGTTTCTCCAGATTTAATTCGCCTACTAGCGACGATACTTCGGCGAGCGACTTGTCGATTCTTAATTTCAGTTGCTGTCGGGTTTTTTTCTGAACTGCCAAGTGCTTTTTCGATGTCGCGGATATTTTCGACGAGAATTTTGAACTCTTGTGGTTCAAGCGAGGCCTTGTGGTCGGGTCCTTCCAAATTACGACTGGTTGTTAGATGCTTCTCAATAACAGTTGCACCCATCGCCACGGCCCCAACAGAAATATGAGTGCCAACAGAGTGATCAGACAAGCCAACTTGACAGTTAAATTTTTCGCGCAGAGTGCGCATTGCCTGAAGATTGACATCAAGTGGTGAGGTCGGATAGTCAGTCGTGCAATGCAAAAGCGTGACGCATTGGTTTATCGCTTTTTTGCCTGCATCACTTGCTAATGCTTTGCTACAAGCATTAGTCGTTGGTTTGAGAGTTTTCTCACAACTTAATCCAAAGGCAATAACCCCGAGTGCTAACTCAATCTCGTCAATTGTGCTCATTCCAGTTGAAAGAATAATTTGTTTTGCAGAGCGAGCGACTTCTAATAAGAATGGAGCATTTGTGAGTTCGCCTGATCCAACTTTAATTAGAGAAAGACCAATATCGTCGACTAGAAATTTCAGACTTTGAATATCAAACGGAGTTGAAAGAAATGCAATGTCTCGAGTTCTACAATATTTGAATAGTTCATGTTGCTGTGACTGAGATAATTCAAGTCGTTGCAACATTTCAAGTTGAGACTCTTGACCACCCGTTTGCACAATTTGATAGTCGGCTTTTTTCGCATTCTCTGTCACAATTGAGGTGGCGATAAACGACTGAAACTTTACCGCGTCTGCTTTAGCGGCAACTGCCGCATCAACCAGACTGCGTGCTAAATCCATTGAACCGTTATGGTTCACTCCTGCTTCGGCAATGATGAATGTGTTGGTCGTATTGGTCATCAAATGGTGTCAATGAATATTTTTTGTGTTGTCAGTTTCGTAGTTTTTAGCGTATCGGCTATGACTTGCGCGGTATTGCCGGAGCCATATTTGCTTTTGGTTGTAAGACAACGCGACTTAAAAGCAGGTGAGAGCGCTGTCTCAATTGCGGTACGAATTTCGTGTCGTTCAAACTTGCAGTCAATAATTGAATCAGCACGAAGGCGACCATCTTGACGGGTACCGATATTGACAGTCGGCACATGCAGAACAGGAGCCTCAATGATTCCGCTTGAAGAATTTCCGATTACCACATCGGCAACTCGCATTAAATTGAGATAGTTCTTTTGACCAAGTGAGTCGTGCACAACTCGTCTTAGCGGATCAGCCGCAACAAATTTTCGGATGGCATTATTTATGTGCGAGTAACCAGGGTCGGCGTTGACCCCAGTGAAAATAATTGTCGACTCAGCAAAATGTTCAACAGCACTCAGCAATTCGTCAACTTCTTCAGGTATCGACATATCACTGCGAGTTGTTGGGTGCACAGTAACTAGTAGTAGCGGTGACCCGAGTGCAACGCCAACCGTAGATGCCAATTCGTCGCGCGTAATTTCTGCAAGGTTGAGCAATATATCAATTCCAAGTGCACCGACATTGAAAACCGTTTGCGGTGATTCGCCGAGTTGGATCAACCTGCGTTGATATTCTTCTGCCGCACAAAAATGTAGATTTGACATTTTGGTGATTGCATGTCGGATGCTGTCATCAAATGCACCGGTCGTCACTTCACCACCATGAATATGCGCAATCGGAATTCCTAAAATTAGTGCCGCTTGTGCTGCACCAAGAATTTCGTATCTGTCACCTAATACAACAACCAAGTCAGGTTTGAGATTCGTAAATGCATCGGCGATTTGAGATGTCGCCCGACCGAGTGCGTGCGCGACGCTTAGAACCGAGTCGTCTTTAAGTTTTAAGTCGACTAGTGCATCAGCAACAAATCCGTCTTGCTCAATGAACTTAATTGTTGATCCATGCTGCGCGGATAAATGTGATCCAGTGACAACTAGTTGAAGGTCGATTTTGGGGTCTTGCTTTAGCAACGACATCAATGGTGCGAGCAGACCGTATTCTGCGCGAGTTCCGGTAACTACGCAGATTTTACGATTGAGACTCATGACCCCAAGTTTGCACTGCTTGGCACATTAATTAGAGAATTCTCAAGCATTTGAGCAACAGGCAATTCGGCTCTTGGCGAATTTTGATACATCGGTAGTTTGTGGAGCAAGTTCCATGCAGGGCGACATAAGTAACCTTGCACTCTTGCTGCTGCAAGCAATTCGTTTCGTGTCTGTAAATCTGGTTGCACAAGTCGAAAAGTATTCAGCCAATAGTTAGAAGTTGTTCCAGTCGGCTCACTAACAAACTTAAGAAACTGCGCATCAACTAGCGCGGTTTGATATTTTTTTGCGAGGTTCCGCTTATTTTTCAAAAATTCATCCAGTCGATCAAGTTGAGCGCAACCCAGTGCAGCATTTAAATTTGGCATCCGATAGTTCCATGCGGTTGCGTCATGGATAAATTCCCATTCGTGTGCAATTTTGGCTGTCGTTGCAAGATGGCGAATTTTTGTTGCAAGTATTTCATCATCAGTCAAAATCGCTCCACCACCACCAGTCGTAATGGTTTTATTGCCATTGAAACTTAAAACTCCGCATCGACCAAAGGTGCCTGTGTGTTTTTTTCCGAAATAACTTCCGAGCGACTCCGCGGCATCCTCAACTATCGGCAGACCGAACTCTTTAGCAACTAAATCAAGCTCATCGATTTGCATCGGATGCCCAAACGCGTGCATTGGCACAATTGCGCCGATGCGATTGCCAGTTTTTGTATTTACCAGATCGTCCCCTCGTTTAGTTGTCGTTGAGGTGAGGTGTTCTCTTAAAGAAATTGGATCCATGCCCAAAGTTTCTGAACTGCTATCTACAAAATGTGGAATCGCACCACAATGTGCCACCGAGTTGGCGGTCGCAACAAAACTCAGAGTCGGAACAATAACTTCATTGCCTGGTTTTACTCCGACTGCATATAAAGCAAGGTGAAGGGCAGTAGTTCCATTAACTGTTGCTATGACATGTGCGGCGCCTGTTATTTTTGAAAGTTGATTTTCGAATTGGGTAATGAAAGCTCCGACCGAAGAAACCCATCCACTTGAAAGACATTCAGCAACAAGTTGATGCTCATGTTCACCGATATTTGGTTCGTGTAACGCCAATGTTGAAGTTTTAACTGGCCCAAGCACCGAAGTCAGTACTTTAAGAAATTCTTGTGTTGCTAGATCGTAAGTCACCATCTAATTAAATGTTGTAGCGATCTGCTTTGTAGCGCGCCAAATTAACCGGGTCTGAGAACCAATCGATCGTTTGTTTTAGTCCAGTTTTGAAACCCTCAACCCCACTTAAGGTCGGTTGCCAATTGAGAAGTTTTTTCGCTTTTTCAATTGACGCGTGCAATCTTTCAACCTCAGAATTTTCCGGTCTTTCGCGTTGTTTATCGGTTGCGAGTTTCAGATCAATATTCATCAACTGGGCAATGGTTTTGGCGGTGTCTTCAACTGAGATTTCAAAACCACTACCAAGATTTATTGTCTCACCAACTATTGCATCGCTTTCAGCAGCAGCGATAAAGCCAGTTACTGTGTCTTTAACAAATGTGAAATCTCGGGTCGGTGAAAGTGCACCAAGTTTTACTTCACGATTAGTAGCGAGTTGGCTGATAATTGTTGGAATAACTGCTCGCGCCGATTGTCGGGGACCATAAGTATTGAACGGTCGAAGAACTCCAACAGGCAAATCAAATGAAGCATGAAAACTTAAAGCGAGTTGATCTGCGCCAACTTTTGACGCGGCATACGGTGACTGAGGGTGTAACGGATGTTTTTCGTCAATTGGAATGTATTGCGCTGTTCCATAAACCTCGCTTGTTGAAGTCTGAACAACTCTGCTAACCGAATGTCTTCGGGCAGCCTGCAATATATTTAACGTGCCCTTGATATTTGTATCAATGTAAGTGTCTGGTGAATGATACGAATAAGGGATTGCAATCAATGCGGCCAAGTTTAAAATTACTTGTTGTCCTGCAACGGCCGCATCAACGCCGTGCGGATCACGAATGTCTCCAGCAAAAACATCGATACTGTCCCGAACAGACGGATCAGCATCGTCAAGCCAACCCCATGAATTAAAAGAATTATAAAGAACAAACGCACGAACTTCGTGACCTCGTTTTATCAGTGCTTCGACTAGGTGAGAACCGATGAACCCGTCAGCACCAGTAACAAGAATTTTCATTTGCTATTGGCCCATTGATCCGGTGAGTTTAGAGAATAAGAGTGCAAGGATCACTGAAACAAAAACAGCAAGTAGCACCGCGGAAAAGATACTAGTTAACCCAATCAATGCGATCGAACGAATGTTCCAAGAATTTGTAGTTGTTAGCGATAAGTTAGAACCTTGACTATCAACTTGAGTGACAGATGTTCCGGTTTTGGTGCTATTTTTGTTTTCTGTGACGAGCCGCAAGGTGATCATGCTCAGCACGATGACGGCAATAGACCTGACCGTAACATTAAAGACGGTAAGTGACATGAGCAACGACACAACCACGACTTCTTCAAGCGTATCGCCACCGATGTCTGCCGAGCAGGAAACGATTATCGCACCACGTCAAAGGAATATGTGGTGGGCAATACCGATGCTGACAATCGCTTGGCTAATTACAGGAGTAATAATTGTTTCAGCAGTTGTGCGTGTCAACTATTGGGAAGTAGCGCC
Organism: Ferrithrix thermotolerans DSM 19514; assembly: GCA_945862025.1. Taxonomy (GTDB): domain Bacteria; phylum Actinomycetota; class Acidimicrobiia; order Acidimicrobiales; family Ilumatobacteraceae; genus BACL27. The sequence continues at coordinate 54,924 of CAMAWU010000004.1, forward strand.
TGGGTCGGCAGAACAAGTCGCCTCACGATTCACGTTTGATGCGGCAGCACTTGAACTTGCTGATCGATATAAACCGACTTCACCAGTTTTATTTGTCACCGCATTCGGATCAAAACTCAGTGCACTTGATGCGATTGTTGGAGTGGTTGACCCGGACGTGGATGTTTTGAATCGCCAGGAGAAGTTCGGCACCACAACACCAGGTGAACAAAAACAACTCGGATTTCAGGCAATGTCGACCGCCAAACAAATCGCAGAATATGTAGCACTAAGACGACTTGGTTATGACGCAACGATCGCTTACGGAGAATTAATCATTGACCGATTTGTTTGTGAAGCAAATCCGCGACCCTTGAGTGCGTGCTTGCAACTCGGAATTGGCGACACGATTACCGCATTTGACGGCAAAGAGATTCCGACATTGTCAGATCTATTACCGCTTATGAAAAATTATTCGCCTGGCGATGTAGTCGAGTTGACAGTTACGCCGCACAAATCAACTGAATCAATCACCAAGCGTGTTGAGTTGATTGTTAGCCCTGATGATCCGAATCGAACGATAATTGGAGTTTGGCCAGCCGATACGAGAAAAGTGACTTTGCCATTTGAAGTTGGGATCAATACAGATTTGATTGGTGGCCCATCCGCCGGTCTCGCTTTTACTCTCGCTTTGATTGACGAGCTGACACCTGGCGAACTGACTGGCGGAGTCAAAGTAGCGGCAACCGGAACTATTGACGGCGATGAATCGGTTGGCGCAATCGGCGCATTGCGTCAAAAGACTGTTGCGGTTAAAGCCTCAGGGGCGAAAGTATTTTTTGTTCCAAGTTCGCAATCAGAGCAAGAAATTACAGCAGCCAGACGCGTTGCGGGATCTAAGTTGACTGTTGTTCCAGTTGCAAATCTCGGCGAAGCTTTGTCATACCTTAAAGGCTTGGGGGGAAGCGACATTACTAATGACGCGATAGAGCTCTAATCGGGGTTTAACCTTATATATATGGCGATTTCCTTTTCGCGCCCAGACCCGTCGTCTCCGGCGGCAGTTGGTTCAGCACAATTTGAAGTAGTACGACGCGGTTATGACCAAGGCGAAGTTCGTGATTTTTTAAGAATGGTTTCTGCCGAGTTGGCAAGACTTCAAGAACGAGAGCGATTTTTAGAAAGTGAAATGCGAGCAATACAAACTCGTGGGTTATCCGATCCGGGTGTGCTTGACGAAGCAACCGTAACGACTCTGTTAGGCGAAGAAACTGCTCGAGTTCTTTCCGTGGCACGCGAAGCAGCACAACAGATGCGTGTGCGAGCCACTGAATCAGCAGAACGCTTGGTGCGCGACGCAACTCTTGAAGTTGCAAGAATGCACGAAGAAGCAGACATTGAAGTCGCTCGTCGTCGTAGCGATGCATTAGAAGACAGCGAATCAGAAATTGAACTCGCTAAGCAACAGGGTAGAGAAATGGTTAACGAGGCCCGAGAATATAGTGAAAAAAAGTTGTCCGAACTCGCTCGCCGTCGTGAACTTGCCAAACAACAAATTGAACAGCTAATTCGTGACCGTGATCGACTGATGTCGGCGTTCGAGCGGGCTCGCTTGGCAGCAAATGATGTCATGGGTGATTTGACAGAATTTGATGAAGCGGCTGGAGAGTTATCGCAAGCAACTTCTAACGGAGTAGTTGATCGAACAATTCAAAATGTTATTCAGTTTGATCGCGAAAAATACGACGACGACACTTCTGAACATTCAGTTCCTGTGACCACCGATTTGTCAAAAACTGAACCAGTTCAACAACCTTTTCTAACTGGGCAGGCTGAATCAGTTTCTGAACTTG